>DATCRS010000406.1:0-2521 GCA_036568845.1 Devosia sp.
TTCGACAATTCCGTGGTGTTCGACGAGGACCGTCTGCTCAACGCCGAGGGTCTGCGCTACGCCGACGAATGCGTCCGCCACAAGGTGCTGGACGTGATCGGCGATCTCGCGCTGGCCGGCCTGCCGCTGCTCGGTGCCTATCGCTCGGTGCGTGGCGGCCACAAACTCAACCACGCCGTCCTGACCGCGCTGCTCGCCGACCGTACCGCCTGGCGGGTGGTCGAAGGTGAGGCAGCCCGCCGCACCACCCGTCCCGTGGTCGAGGTCGGCAGCGGTATTGTCGGCGGCCGGATCGCCGCGGCCTACGGGCCGGACGTGTCCTGAAGGGCAGCTGCGGCGGACAGCCAAGCGGGGATTTCTCCGGGAAACTCCTGGTAACCATGATCGACTAGGATTGCGGCGTTTTCGCCTTAATCCGGGCGGAATGCCTGCCTATCCGGTCGGTTAACGAATGTTTTTCGGTTACACCGCGGTGGTCGTATGGCAGGCACCACGGTTACATTTCGCGCCCGTGGCGGGGATCATGGGCTTGTGGGCACGCATCACAGGGCGTCAGGTCTAAAATTCATGTCGGCACAGCGTATGACGCGCGGATCTCTATCAGTTTCGCCTCGAGCCCGTGGACTGCTCCAGGTCGCCACGCTCGTCCTGTTCGCGCTGCCGCTGGCCGGCTGCGGCACCGGCGCGCTCTGGGACAAGTTCACCCAGAAAGACGACACCTTCGTCGAGGAGCCTGCCGACAAGATCTACAATGAGGGCTTGTACCTCATGAACGAAAAGAAGGACATGAAGGCGGCGAACAAGAAGTTCGAGGAGGTCGACCGCCAGCATCCTTATTCCGATTGGGCGCGCAAATCGCTGCTGATGTCGGCCTACGCATCCTACCAGGGTGGCGATTATGACGGCTGCATCGGCGCTGCGACCCGCTACGTCACCCTGCATCCCGGCAGCCCGGACGCCGCTTACGCGCAATACCTGATCGCCGCCTCGCACTACGACCAGATCCCGGACATCAACCGTGACCAGGGCCGCACCGAGAAGGCGATCGCCTCGCTGGAAGAGGTGGTGCGCAAATATCCGAACTCCGAATATGCGACCTCCGCCAAGGCCAAGATCGAGGGAGCCCGCGACCAGCTCGCTGGCAAGGAAATGGCTGTCGGCCGCTATTATATGCAGAAGCGCGACTACACGGCCGCGATCAACCGCTACAAGGCCGTGGTGACGCAGTATCAGACCACGCGCCACGTCGAGGAGGCGCTCTACCGCCTCACCGAGGCCTATATGTCGATCGGTATCGTCGGCGAGGCCCAGACGGCCGCCGCCGTGCTCGGCCACAATTTTCCTGACAGCCGCTGGTACAAGGACGCCTATAATCTTGTAAAATCCGGCGGTCTCGAGCCGAGCGAGAATCAGGGGTCCTGGATCAGCCAGACCTTCAAGAAGATTGGCCTCTAGGTCTCGGCTAGGAAATCTGGTTCCATGCTGGCGCGTCTGTCGATCCGTGACATCGTCCTGATCGAACGGCTCGATATCGAATTCGCCACCGGACTTGCGGTTTTGACCGGCGAGACCGGTGCAGGCAAATCCATCCTGCTCGATGCCTTCGCGTTGGCCCTCGGCGGCCGCGGTGACGCGGGGCTTGTGCGCCATGGCGCGGAGCAGGGGCAGGTGACTGCCGTCTTCGATATTCCGAAGAATCACCCCGCAACGAAGATCCTTGCCGAGAACGGGCTCGAAGATACCGGCGAAATGATCCTGCGCCGCGTGCAGCTCGCCGACGGCCGCACTCGCGCCTTCATCAACGACCAGTCGATCAGTGTGCAGACCCTGAAGTCGGTCGGTACCGCGCTGGTCGAGATCCACGGCCAGCATGACGAGCGCGCGCTGGTCGATGCCGCCACCCATCGCCGCCTGCTTGATGCCTTTGCCGGCCTCGAAAAGGATGTCGCTGGTGTCGAAGCTCTTTGGGACGCGCGCCGCACCGCCAACACCGAGCTGGAAGAGCATCGCGCCAGCATGGAGCGCGCCGCGCGCGAGGCCGACTATCTGCGCCATGCCTCGGGCGAGCTCAAGCAGCTCGCGCCCAAGGACGGCGAGGAGACTTTGCTTGCCCATCGCCGCAGCACCATGATGCAGGGCGAGAAGATCGCCTCCGATCTGCGCGAGGCGCAGGAGGTCGTTGGCGGCCACAACTCGCCGGTTGCGGCGCTGTCGGCCGCGGTGCGCCGGCTGGAGCGCCGCGGCGTCAATTCGCCGGCGCTGGTCGAGCCCGCGGTGAAGGCGATCGACATCGCGATCAATGCGCTGGAGGAGGCCGACCAGCATCTCCAAGCGGCGCTCGCCGCGACCGATTTCGACCCGGCCGAGCTCGAACGCATCAAGGAGCGGTTGTTCGCCTTGCGCGCCGCCTCGCGCAAATATTCGACCCCCGTCGATGGTCTGGCGGCGCTGGCCGCCAAATATGCCGCCGACGTCGTGCTGATCGATGCGGGGGCCTCGCAGCTGAAGAAGCTGGAGCAGG
>DATCRS010000407.1:0-6108 GCA_036568845.1 Devosia sp.
GAAGCCTCGGGACAAAGTTGAGGCAATATTTCCGCTTCATTCACAGAATTGCGGAAGCCAAACCGCCGAAAAGGCCGGAAATCCTTGCCTTTCGCGCAGAATCGAAGAAGGTTTGCGCGTCTCGGTTCGCCTCACGAGGGCGGGCTACCACAGTGAGGAAACGCTATGAACAAGAACGATCTGATCGGCGTAGTTGCCGAAGGCGCCAACATCACCAAGGCGCAGGCTGGCGAAGCTGTTGACGCCGTTTTTGACGCGATCACCAAGTCCCTCAAGAAGGGCGACGAAGTCCGTCTCGTCGGCTTCGGCACTTTCTCGGTTTCCAAGCGCAAGGCCAGCGTGGGCCGCAACCCCGCTACCGGCGCCGAGATCAAGATCCCGGCCTCGAACCAGGCGAAGTTCAAGCCCGGCAAGGGCCTGAAGGATTCGATCAACTAAGATCGGTTCCGACCGGTTCAGCAAGCGGCCCCGCGCCTCACGCCGGGGCCGTTTCATTTTTGGGCGGGGCAGGGCCAGCGGGTTGACGCCCCTCGGCCGACACCCTAGTTAGAGCCCCGCATCGCGACAGTGGTCGGCGATGGGCGGTTAGCTCAGTTGGTAGAGCATCTCGTTTACACCGAGAGGGTCGGCGGTTCGAGACCGTCACCGCCCACCAGTTTCACCGAAAGCCCGCGGCCCTCTCCCGCCATCGGCCAGCCCTTCTCCCGGGCTGTACCCGGCCATCACCTCCCTGTAATGTAGCTTGGTGGACTAACGGTTTGTCGGACGAAGGCCGGGGAGGGCTCGATGTCGATTGCCGAGGTAAGCCGCTTCGATCTGCCCGGATTTGCGGGCACGCTGGTCTACCCCCAAGATGCCGACTACGACGAATTCCGCCGGGTTTACAACGGCATGGTCGATCGTCGTCCTGCCGTTATCGCCCGCTGCAGCAATGCCGATGACGTGGTGCGGGCTATTGCCCTTGCCCGCCGGCACGGTCTGCCGATCTCAGTGTTCGGAGGCGGCCATTCGGTCACCGGATCGGCGGTCTGTGGCGACGGGGTGTGCATCGACCTGCGCGGCATGAAGGGGATGGAGATCGACCCGGTTGCGCAGACCTGCCGGGCCGAAGCCGGCCTCAACTGGGGCGAGTTCGATGCCGCGACCGCCGCCCACGGCCTAGTGCTGACCGGTGGCCGGAACCCCACGACCGGGATCGCCGGACTTTCGCTTGGCAGCGGCAGCGGCTGGCTGGAACGCAAGTACGGCTATGTCTGCGACAACCTGATCTCAGCCGAGGTGGTCACGGCCGACGGACGCAAGGTGGTCGCGTCGGAAGATGAGAACCCGGACCTCTTCTGGGGACTTCGTGGTGGCGGCGGCAATTTTGGTGTCGTCACGGCGTTCCACTTCCGGCTGCACAAGCTCGGGCCGATCGTGCTCGCCGGCGTGCTCCTGTATCCGCCGGCGATGGCCGGGGGATTGTTGCGCCATATCCGCGATTTCATGCGGACAGCCCCTGACGAGGTGGGGATGGGAATGGCGTTCACCACTGCGCCCGATGCGCCGTTTGTGCCGGAACGGGCGCGCGGCAAGCCCATAGTCGTGGTGCAACTGGTCTATGCCGGCGACATCGAGGGGGGAACCGCGGTCCTGGCTCCGTTCCGCGCCTTTGGCCCACCCGCGGCCGACTTGGTGCAGCCGATGCCCTACACCGAGTTCCAGAAAATGGGCGGCAACTTCCCCGGCACGCAGAACTACTGGACCGCCGACTTTCTTGGCGAGTTGCCCGAGGAGGCGATCGACGCCTATGCGGCGCTGGCATTGACGCCGGTGTCGCCGCAGTCGGCGGTCATCCTCGTGCCGGGCGGCGGAGCGCCGTCACGGGTCGACGAAGAGGCAACCGCGTTCGGCATGCGGACCGCGCCGTGGAACGTGCACTACATCTGCGGTTGGAACGACCCGGCTGACAACGCCGCAAACGTTGCGCGCGTCAAGGAAATCGCCTCCGTGCTGAAGCCCTGGGCGACCGGGCGAGTCTACCTCAACTATATCGGCGATGAGGGGCAGGAGAGGGTCGACGCGGCGTTCGGTGCCACCAAGCTGGCGCGGCTACGTGCCCTCAAGGCAAAATGGGACCCGGAGAACCTCTTCCGCCATAACCACAATATCCGCCCCGCAGTCGCGGAGGCATAGCACAGCTGGGCAAAACCCCTAGCCTGATGAGGCACTTGCGGCGCGGCTTGCAAAAGCTCTCAGAAAGTGTGCCGCGCGTACGCTTTCGGCGCTTGACACTCCCAGGCACGCCCTCTAAACGAACGCCACGTCGCGCGGCCGAGGCCGCTGCTGCGGGTGTAGCTCAGTTGGTTAGAGCGTCGGCCTGTCACGCCGAAGGTCGCGGGTTCGAGCCCCGTCACTCGCGCCATTTCCCCAAGATGTCGCTCCGGTCCCCTGTCCGTCTGTTGCCCCAATGCAACACGTCCCAGGTGCCTTATTGCGGCCAGTTGAGCGGCCAATTGCCTCCACATCTTGAGAGGAGACTCCGGCTGCTGGTCGCCGCTCCCGGGTCACTCGTCTCGCCGGGCCGGCTGACCGGGCGAGGAACCGCGGCGACAATGCGGCGTTTCCTTGGCCAAGGAGCAAGGAGAACAGCATGCGCTTGTTCAACAAAGTCGCCCTGGCGGCACTCGTCGCTGTAGTGGGAATCGGTCCGGGCGCCACACAGGCCGCCGACCTCATCACCATGCCGGTCTCGTCCTCGCCGGTGGAAGTGCCGATCGCCGATGCCGGCTACGATTGGAACGGCTTTTATGCCGGCGTCTACGGCGTGGTGCAGAACAGTCCGGCCTGGGGCACCCAATACGGGCTCGGAATCAATGCCGGCGTGAATGCCCAGCTCGACTTCTTCCTCGTCGGTGCCGAGGTCGCGTTGCATGGACTCACTGGGGGCGCCATCGACACAACCTACGGCCAAGTGCTTGGCAAGGCTGGCGTTGTGATCACCGATGAAGTCCTGCTCTATGCCGCTGCCGGCTACGGCATCGACCTCGGTGCCCCCGCTGAGGACGACTTCCTGGTCGGCGGCGGGGTGGAGATGGCGGTCGCAGACGACGTCAGCGTCCGCGCCCAGTACCTTCACGGTTTCCCGATCTCCGGCGGCAACCCCAAGGACCAGGTGACGGTCGGCGCGCATTTCCACTTCTGACCGGCAACCCACCTCATTTGCGAGAGGCGGCGTCCGCAGATCGCGGCGCCGCCTTTGTCTTGCAATCTGCATGGCGCAACAGAAACTTGTGTCCTGGATGCAACACGATATCCCAATTGGGGCTGAATAGGTCCAATTATATGTCTCGGTGCTTGCACGCTTTGCCGGATGTGACTTATTTGAGCGTGACTGACTGATGCATACAAAGGATTCTCAGATGCGCACTCTCAAGCTCGCCTTGCTGGCCACCGCGGCGACCGTGGCGATCTCCTCGGCGGCTCACGCTGCTGACCTGATCATCACCGAGCCGGCAGCCGTGATCGACAACAGCGTCGGTTTCGATTGGGAAGGCCCCTATGCCGGTCTCTTCATTTCCGGCCAGACCACTCCGGCGGTGTTCGGCATCGGTGCCAACCTCGGCGTGAACGTCCTCATCGATGACTCGCTGCTCGCTGGCGTCGAAGGCGAAATCGCCTGGCTGTCGAACTCGACCTGGCAGGGTGACGTCTCGGCTCGCCTCGGCTTCGTTGCCGACGCTGCCCTCATCTACGCCCACCTCGGCGTTGGTGCCAACTCCGCGACCAGCGCTTACGTGCCGGTCGGCGTCGGTGCCGAGTTCGGCGTTGCCGACAACCTGTCGATCAAGGCCGAATACGCCTACCAGTGGGATCTCGACAACGGCGCCGAGAGCGCTCACGTCGGCAAGATCGGCTTCAACTGGCACTTCTAAGTTTCGACGGTCCCGACCGGGACCATCGTTTCTGGATGAAGGGCTCCGCTTCGGCGGGGCCCTTTGCTTTTTGCGCCGATGTTTCAAATTGAAACGAAATTACATCGATCGGCCGCCATCGGTCTGATTCTGCTCAGGCTTTCTTAGCCGCGTTCGGCAATATGCCGTGCTGGCCTGCTGTCCTCGGGCGCGCGTCATGCGCAAGATGGGTCCAAGCGATCCTTACCTCCCAGGGACAAAGACCATGACCTTCACCAAGAGCCTGATGCTCGGCGTTGCCGCCGCTGCATTCCTCACCTCCGGCGCCCAGGCGGCCGATCTGCTGATGCCGGCCAACAACATGTACGACAGCCCGCTGTTCGACTTCGAAGGACTGTATGCCGGTGTCACCGGCGGGCTCGGCGCTTTCCCGGGACCGGGTGGGGCAGGGATGATCGGCGTCGTCGTCGGCACCAACTTCGCCGTCACCGACGCGATTCTCGCCGGTGTCGAATTCCAGGGCGACACGGTGTGGAACGGCGCCGGGCTCTACGGCTGGAACGCGCTCTTCATGGGCAAGATCGGCAGCTATCTCAGCGACGACATGGTGGTCTACGGCACTGCCGGCGGCGGCTGGGTGGCCAACGCTCCATCCTACGCCCTCGGCGCCGGCATCGAGATGGCCATCGCGGATCAGTTCAGCGTCCGCGGCGAGGCTGTGGCCACCGGCGGCTGGGGTGGCGGCTTCAGCGGCGGCAAGATCACCGCCGGCCTCCTCTGGCATCTCGACTAGAGTTTCGGGCAACCGATTCCATGCCAGGCGGCCCGTCCTTGCGGACGGGCCGATCTGTTTTCGAAGGGGCGAAATTGCTCATCTCGGGAAGGGCAGGGGCCTTTGGCTTTCTTCCAGCGCCGCCCGGTAGAAATCCCGTGCTCGCAGTAGGAACATGACGCAAATAGTCAGGTTTTGTTTTCCTTGAAACGGCAGGGGCCGTGGGATAAGCCCATGCCACTCGTTCCCGCGTCGATCGGCTCGCCCACAATTGCCTGCCCCTCCGCGCGACCCGGTCGCCCGACCGGTCTACAAACAGGCTGCCGCATGACTGACTTGCTCAGCAACTACCTGCCGGTCGTTATCTTCATCGGACTATCCGCCGTTATCGGCATCGCTCTTCTGGCTGCCCCCTTCATTATCGCGGTCAAGCGCCCCGATCCGGAGAAGGTGTCCGCCTACGAGTGCGGCTTCGATGCGTTCGACGATGCCCGCATGAAGTTCGACGTCCGCTTCTACCTGGTGTCGATTCTCTTCATCATCTTCGACCTTGAAGTGGCGTTCCTCTTTCCATGGGCCGTGGCCTTCAAGGATGTCGGTTGGTTCGGCTTCTGGTCGATGATGATCTTCCTCGGCGTCCTGACCGTCGGCTTCATCTACGAATGGAAGAAAGGCGCGCTGGAATGGGATTGAGCACGCAAACCCTGGTCGCGCCCGCCCCCAAGGGCGTCATCGATCCGCGCACCAACAAGCCGATCGGGGCCGACGATCCGTATTTTCTCGAGATCAACAACGAGCTGGCCGACAAGGGCTTCCTCGTTACCTCGACCGACGAGCTCATCAACTGGGCCCGCACCGGTTCGCTGATGTGGATGACCTTCGGCCTCGCCTGTTGCGCGGTCGAGATGATCCAGATGTCGATGCCGCGCTATGACGTCGAGCGCTTCGGCCTGGCGCCGCGCGCCTCGCCGCGCCAGTCCGACGTGATGATCGTCGCCGGCACGCTGACCAACAAGATGGCCCCGGCGCTCCGCAAGGTCTACGACCAGATGCCCGAGCCGCGCTACGTCGTCTCCATGGGCAGTTGCGCCAACGGCGGCGGTTATTATCACTACTCGTATTCGGTGGTTCGCGGCTGCGACCGCGTCGTGCCCGTGGACGTCTACGTTCCCGGCTGCCCGCCGACGGCCGAGGCGCTGCTCTACGGCCTCCTGATGCTGCAAAAGAAGATCCGCCGCACTGGCACCATCGAGCGCTAAGCCCATGGACGTTTCCGAGAAACTTCAAACCCTCGCCGACGAAGCCAAGGCGGCCCTCGGCGACGCCGTCCTAGACGTGAAGTTCGCCTTTGGCGAGCTCACTCTGACCGTCGCTCGCGACTCGATCATCCAGGTCGTCACGGCGCTGCGCGACAAGGCCGGCTTCGTCTCCATCGTCGACGTC
>DATCRS010000408.1:0-4936 GCA_036568845.1 Devosia sp.
CCGGTGACGGGCTGCGCGCCCGAGACGGCCTGGATCTGGTCGAGCACCAGGTTCGAGGTGCCGACAAACTCCACATGCGCGCTTCCGTTGACCCCCGGCACGTCGATGCCCCCGGCACCCAGGGTCTCCGTCAAGGCGGACGGGTCGGAAAGCGCCACCTTCAGCGCACCATTGCCGGTGATCCGCTCGAGATCGGAAACCACGAGGTTACCGGAAAAGCCGATCGAATCTGGGCCGCCTTCGATCCGGATCGTCGCCTCTAGGCTGTTGGCCGGCGTGCCTTCGACGATGGCAACCGCATGCATCGGCTGATCGGGCGGGGTAAGGCTCAGCTCGCCCAGTCCGAGCTGGGTCGACATCGCCGTCGCATCATCCGAGCGCAGGTCGAGGTTGAACGACAGCGGCGCCGCCAGAGCGCGGAGGATGCCGCCGCCCAGTTGCGCTTCGAGCCGCAGGTCGGCGCTCGCCACCGTGCCGCTAGCGGAAAACTCCTGCCCGCCCTCGCCGCTCGGTGCTTCCAGCCGCAGGCTGAGGTCGGCCGGCAGCGACCGCGCCAGATAGTTCCGCACGCCCGGGGGCGCCTTGATCAGATCGAAGAAGCGGAGCAGCGCTGGTGCCGTCGCGGACGAGATCTTCACCGCCGCCGCGCCGGAAAGCTCCGGCCTGGCGAAGCTTCCAAAGGCGGTGAGCCGGGCGTCGAAAGCCGCACCGCCCAGATCGTCGGCCGCAATCCGGTCGGCGACGATCACGCCGCCCTCCCATGAGCCTTCCGCGACCACATTGGTACCCGGAAGGCCATAGAGCACCGCACTCGGCATCGACAGCTCGAACTCGCCCTTGGGGAAGGTCAGCGCGAAGGCGCCGCCATCGTCGAGTTGCGGTAGCACCGCTGCCAGAGCCGCGCTGTCGGCTGCGTTCAGCGCCGCGAGCTGCGCATGAAGGTTGAGATGCCGCCCGGTCGCGCCAAAACCGATTTCGATCGAACCGGCATGCGCGGTGTCATTGAGCTCCAGCACCGCCTCGCTGAGCGAGAGCGTCTCACCCACCAGCGCCACATCCGCCGTCAGGGATGCCGGCATGCCGAGCAGCGGACTGCCTTCGCCGGGCTTTTTCCAGAGCTGCGATAGAACATCCAGCCGCTGCGTCGCGATCGTCGCGCGGCCCGCAAAGTTCGGGCGCCCGGCGACCACCGAGAGCGCACCCGAAACATTGAGCCGCGAGCTGCCCGGCAGCTGTGCCGAAAACTCCCGCACCTGCCAGATGCCCCCCTTAGCCTCTGCATCGACTCGGACGTTGCGGAGTGAGACGGCGCGCAGATTGAGATCGGCGATGTCGACGCCAACCGTTCCCGGCATGCCGGGATCGAAGGGCAACGGCAGCTCGGCGAGCAACCGTACCAGCTCATAGGGTGTCACCAGGCCTTCGACCGTCGCATCGCGCGGCGGCAGCGCGAGTGAGGTGCCCGAGATCACCGCGTTGAAGCTGCGGCCCAGCCCGAGCTTGATCTCGGCCGCACCGAGCAGCCGCGTCGCCGCCCGGTTCTCGTCCGGAGTGACCGTGTAGTCCGAGAGCAGCACCCGGTTGGCATCGGCCTCGAGCTTGCTGGTGACGACGAAATCGCCCTTGCCTGCATCCACCGGCTGGTCCGCCGCGGGCACCGGCGGCGGCTGCCGGTAGGTCATGGTGCCCGAAAAGCGCGGCGCCGGGCTGGCGGCAAGACTGCCCTCCGCGGTCAGCGTGAAACTTTCATCCACCGGCCGGACAAAGGCGCTGAGCTGGGTGGAATTGTCGGCCTGGAGGACGGCCGTGGCAAACCGGACGCCATAGGCCTTGCCGCCGAAGTCTGTGGTTCCCTGGAACGCAAACGGTCCGCGCACCGCCTCCATGCGCAGCTCGCCATCGATGTTCTCCGCCGCAAACGTCTCACCCGAGCGGGCATCGGCGAGCCGCAGGCTGCCGTCGGCGATCAGCGCATTGGCGACCGAGACATTGGAGGCCGACACTTCCTCGCCCAGCGTCACCCCGGCTTCGAGGCTGCCGTCATTGGCGATGCGGAGGTCGATCACCGGCCGGTCGAGCGCCAGCCGGGTCAAGGTGTAGCGGTCGCGGAAGAAGTCGACGAGCGAGAACTCGGCCTCCACCTGTCCGACCGTCATCACCGGCCTCTCGGCGGTGCCGACCACCACATCGGAGAAGTTGAGCCTGGGCTGCGGCAGCAGCGAAAACTGGATGTCGCCGGTGATCTCCACGGGCACGCCGAGCGTCTCGCTGGCCATCTCCTGCAACCGGCCGCGATAGTCGCCCCACTGGATGAAATTGGGCACGACGAAAGCCGCCGCCAGGGCCAGGATAGCGAGAAGGCCGACGATGATGAAAAGCCGGTTCAGCACGACGCCGAGGAATCTCCCCTAAACTATTGCAACTCTAGGCAGTCGACGCTGCCGCGTCACCCGGCAAAGCCCTAGAATGCCGTCAACTCTGTGGCAAACCGCCCGAAATCGGGGCTTCGCCGCACTTGCGCCGCGGCGCGCGCATATACATCGGCCACCCGCCTCCCTATATTGCGGGACGAGAACAAAAAGAGATTCGTCAATCCCTCGATGACCGCCGAACCGCAACGCCTCGAACGCCCCGCCAAGGGCTCAATCACCAGCCAGCTGGTGCGAAAAGAGGCGCCCGATTACCTCAAGGGACTCAACGAGGAACAGCGCGACGCGGTGCTGACCACGGAAGGCCCCCTGCTCGTCCTTGCCGGCGCGGGCACCGGCAAGACGCGCGTGCTGACCACGCGAATCGCGCACATCATCAACACCCGGATGGCATACCCGCGAGAAATCTTGTCGGTGACCTTCACCAACAAGGCCGCCCGCGAAATGAAGCACCGCATCGAGCGCTTCGTTCCGCAACTCGAGTCGATGCCGTGGATGGGCACCTTCCATTCGATCGGGGCGAAAATCCTGCGCATACACGCCGAGCTGGTTGGCCTCCGCACTGATTTCACCATCCTCGATACCGACGACCAGATTCGGCTCATCAAGCAGCTGCTCGAGGCCGAGAATATCGACGAGAAGCGCTGGCCGGCGCGGCAGTTCGCCGGGATGATGGACAACTGGAAGAACCGGGGCATGCTGCCCAAGGACATCACGTCATCGGAGGCCGGCATCTATGCCAACGGCAGGGCCAAGCAGCTCTACACCGACTACCAGGCCCGGCTTAAAGCCCTGAACGCCGTGGATTTCGGCGACCTGCTGCTTGAAAATATCCGCCTCTTTCAGGAACAGCCGGACGTCCTAGCCGAGTATCACCGGAAGTTCCGCTACATCCTCGTCGACGAGTACCAGGATTCCAACGTCGCCCAATATCTCTGGCTGCGTCTCCTGGCCCAGGGGAAACCTGCGTCCGAGGCCAATGTCTGTGTCGTCGGCGACGACGACCAGTCGATCTATGGCTGGCGCGGTGCCGAGGTCGACAACATCCTCCGCTTCGAGAAGGATTTTCCGGGCGCCAAGGTGATCCGGCTCGAGCGCAACTATCGCTCCACCTCCAACATCCTCAAGGCCGCCAGTCACCTTATCGCCCATAACGAAAGCCGGCTGGGCAAGACCCTGCAGACCGACGTGGGTGAGGCCGGAGACCTGATCGGCGTCACCCAGGTCTGGGATTCCGAGGAAGAGGCCCGCCAGATCGGCGAGGACATCGAGCAGTTTCAACGCCGGGGCTCGGCCCTCAACGACATCGCTATCCTCGTACGCGCCGCACACCAGATGCGGGCCATTGAAGAGCGCTTCATCACGTTGGGATTGAACTATCGCGTCATCGGCGGCCCGCGGTTCTACGAGCGGCAGGAAATCCGCGATGCCATCGCCTATCTCCGCGTCGTCGCGAATCCGGCATCCGATTTGGCCCTGGAGCGGATCATCAACACGCCCAAGCGCGGCCTCGGCGATTCCACCGTCGGCTTCCTGATCCAGACGGCCCGGGCGCAGAACGTGCCGATGATAAACGCCATCCGCATGCTGGTGGAAACCGAGGAACTGAAGCCCAAGCAGCGCACAACGCTGCGCGACCTGGTCAATCAGTTCGACATGTGGACCGAGCGTAGCCGGACCGTGAACCAGGCCGAGCTCGCCCAGCAGATCCTCGATGAATCCGGCTACACCGAGATGTGGCAGAACGACAAATCGCCCGACAGCCCCGGGCGCCTCGAAAACCTCAAGGAACTGGTGCGCTCGATGCAGGAGTTTGAGAACCTGCATGGCTTCCTCGAGCACATCGCCCTGGTCATGGACCGCGAGACCAATGAGTCCGATGACGCCGTCTCGATCATGACGCTGCATTCGGCCAAGGGCCTGGAATTCGATACCGTCTTCCTGCCCGGCTGGGAGGAAGGCCTGTTCCCCAGCCAGCGCACGCTCGACGAAAGCGGCCGCGCCGGCCTCGAGGAAGAGCGCCGCCTCGCCTATGTCGGCATCACCCGCGCGCGGAAGCGGCTGCGCATTTCCTTCGCGCAGAACCGGCAGATCAACGGGCTCTGGCAGTCCGCCATTCCCTCGCGCTTCGTCGACGAGCTGCCGCCCGAAGTGGTGGAGGTCAAGGACACCGGCTCGGCCTATGGCGGCTATGGCTATGGCGGCCGGACAGGCTCGCGCTTTTCCATGGCCGACCCGTTCGAGAGCGTCTACGAGACTCCCGGCTGGCAGCGCGCCCAACGCCAGGCCAAAGACCGCCGCGGCGGCGGCCCCCTCACCATCGACGGCGACCTCGTTGCCCGCTCGACGGACGATGGCCGCGGCAGCAAGTACAAGGTCGGTGAAAGGGTGTTCCACCTGAAGTTCGGATACGGCCGCATCGAGCAGGTCGAAGGCAACAAACTCAGCATCGACTTCGAAAAGGCCGGCAAGAAGAAGGTGTTGGATAGCTTTGTGAGCAAGGGGTG
>DATCRS010000409.1:0-2299 GCA_036568845.1 Devosia sp.
GGTCATAGCCGAACTCCGTCGCGCCCGGGATCACGGTAACCGCCTTGATCGCCGGCTCCAGCCCGCCGACGACACGGCAGAGCTCGACGGAGATGTTGGGAATACGGTTGCCGAACTGCCCGATCGGCAACCGTTCGAAGACCAGGTAGCAGAGCCCGCGATAGGCCGGCGTCTCATCGCCCTGCTTGGCCTCGATGAGGCTGTCGGCCAGCTGCGTCTCAGTGCCGCGATAGAAGCGCAGCGTCAGCCCCTCGGTCGGCAGCAGCTGTCCGTCGGCCCAGATCCGCCCTAGCCGATGCACCTCGCCCTCGCAGAGGCCGACGGCGAAGCTGGCGAGGATCGTGGTCTCCGTCTCTGCCGGCTGCGACGTGCCCTTGGCGCCGGAGGTCTCGCTGGTCACCTCTTCGAGCTCGGTGGCCCAGATGATGTTGCCGGTCACCCTGCTCCAGCCGTAGAGCCGCGGGATCGGCGCGCCCTCGGTCGAGCCCTGCAGCCGAATGTCCGCGCCGGCAACGGCCTTCGGTTGCGGCTTCTCGCCGAACAGCAGGCCGTCCACCGCCGACCCGGCGAGCGCACCCAGCGCCCGCCCGATGGTGGCGCCGATCGGTCCGCCGACCGCGCCGCCTACCACCTGCCCGGCCAGCGAAAGTGCCAGTGTCGCCATCTAGAAAGTCTCCGGAAATGCGAAGCAGCCGACCACGCGCTTGGCCCAGCCCTCGGTCAGGTTGGCCTCCACCACACCTATCCGCTCCTGCGCGTGGATGAAGCGGCCTGCCTCGGTCACGATCCCGCAGTGCCGCGGCACCGCCCCCAGACGGAACAGCACAATCCGCCCGGGGCCCAGCGGGGTCCGGTCCAACCGCGCCTCCGCCACTGCCAGCAGATCACGCTGATCCCGCACATCGGCGCGATAGTTCGGCACCTCCGGCATTGCGCCATAGAGCTCGGCCCAGACGCCACGGATCAGCCCCAGGCAATCGCATCCGGCGCCGCGCGTAGCCGCGAGATGCCGGTAGGGCGTGCCCAACCAGCCGCGCGCCGTCGCCACAACGATGTCCGGGCGCATCAGTAGAGCGCCCGCCCGTCGAGCTCGTCCCCTTGGCGTGGATAGTGCAGCACGAAGTCGCTACCCGGGATGTGCGGGAAGCCGCGGAAGTTGACGACGTTGTCGAACTTCTCGCGGCATGTCGCCAGCCGCCGGTCGCAGCCGGCCGTCACCACCATCTGGTCGCCCGCCATGACCCAGTCCCCGACCGGTGCGCCAAAACCGAGCACGTCGACATCGCCTAGCCGCTGGTGACTCACCACCCGATCGCGCAGCCCAGCGCGCTTCCCCGTGCCCCACACAGCAGTGCCAAACCCGAACCAACCCTCGGCATAGGCCTCCACGCCCGTCGCTGCGATGCGGAACCGGTCGCGCACCTCGCTCACGACCGCCTCGGCTCGGAACTCTGAGTCCGAAACATCCACCCCGCAGCGCGCATCGCCCAGTTCCGCGTCACACAGCGCCTGATAGAGCCGCCCACGCACCTGGTTGAGCGCCGCCTGGGCGCTCCGGAGCTCCGCGCGAAACACGCCATCCTCGCGCGTGATCTCGCCGATGGTCGCCCGCCGCTGCAGCAGCCTTTGTCCGACATCTCGCCAGTTCACCCGCCAGGTCTCGACGCTTGCGCCGTCGAACCGCCCGAGCAGGATATCCTCCTCGGCAATGGCCTCCGAGGTCAGCACCCCGACCACCTCACTGGTGTCGGTCTGCGGCCCCAGTTTCTGGCTCGCCTCGCCGCCCTCCAGCATCGGCTCGAACCTCGTCCCGTCGAACACCAGTGGGTCGTCATGATCGGTGAAGCCCAGTGTCACGCCATCGGTCCGCGCGATCCGCCAGCAGGTCGCGAGCGTCGTTGCGCCGCTCTCGACATGGGCCTTGAACCCCAGGTTCAGCGTCCTCATTCCCGCACCTCGATCAGCGGAATGTTCGGCGCCTCGGCGGCATCGAAGGACGACAATTCTATGTCGAGCCGATCCACATCGAACCGCACCGGCACGTCGAACTCGAAGCTCGCGGTGACGGCCGCGCCGCCAGCGGGCGGCTCGGCAAGCGTCACGATCCCGGTCAGCGGATCGGCCGTGGCAGGCACCACCACGCCATCCACCTTCACCACGACCGTCTCCGCCACCGGCTTGGTGATCGGCCGCAAATACGGGTCGAAACTCGCGCCATAGCGCTTGGTCAGCTGGAAGCCGACTGCAAGCCCATCCCCCGTCCCGATCGCCTGGTCCGTCGCCGCATGGTCCAGCGCAT
>DATCRS010000410.1:0-4010 GCA_036568845.1 Devosia sp.
GTTGCACCCACATGGCCGACCGCGTCTTAGAAGCGCTTCGGCAGACGCCGGGCCGGTAGTTTCGATTACGAACAAAAGAGGCCGTCCCGAAGGGCGGCCTCTTGCTCGTCAGAACGGAATATCGTCGTCCATGCCGCCGGATTCGAAGGCCGGTGCGTTGGCCGAGGGGCGGCGGGCGCCGCCGCCCTCGCTGCGGCCCGCCGGCGGGCCGGAGAAGCCGACGCTGCGGTCACCGTAGCCGCCGCCTTCATTGTCGCCGCGGCCGTCCAGCATGGTGAGGTTGGAGTTGAAGCCTTGCAGCACCACCTCGGTGGAATAGCGATCCTGCCCGTTCTGGTCCTGCCACTTCCGGGTCTGCAACTGGCCTTCGATATAGACCTTGGAACCCTTGTGCAGGTACTGCTCGGCCACCTTGGCAAGGCCCTCCGAGAAGATCACCACCCGGTGCCACTCCGTGCGCTCCTTGCGCTCGCCTGTATTGCGGTCGCGCCAGCTCTCGGAGGTCGCCACCGAAAGGTTCACCACCTTGCCGCCGCTGGGGAGGTTCCGCACCTCGGGCTCATTGCCGAGATTACCCACCAGAATGACCTTGTTCACACTGCCTGCCATGGCGAATTCCTTTCAACCTTCCCGGCTGCGCACCGGGCCAAACGTGGCGCGCATCCTACCGCTCTCGACACCGCCGCGCGCGCTGCAATCGCCGCAGCCCACAGCTTCTTCGTTCTTATTATGTTCTATTTTGCACGCCCAAAGTCAAGCGGCGACTCACTTGCCGACTCCGTCGTGTTCTGCTTATGTTCCAAGCATCGCCGGACGGGCGCGTCGCTCCGCAGTGGTGACAAAGCCGCCCTGCGCATGGTTAACTTGCGCAGCGGCTCTGCGATCACCATGTGGCATGCGGACCACCCCTTCTGCGAAACCCTGACACGCCTTGGCACATTTCCGGCTGTATACCGGCGCGCCAACCGATGGAACCTCTATGGCCAAAGCCTCGCCCACCGTTGTTCCCGCCAACCCGAACCGCGAAATCGTCATCCGCGGCGCCAAGGAACATAATCTCAAGTCGATCGACCTGCGGCTGCCGCGCGATCAGCTGATCGTGATGACGGGCCTTTCCGGCTCTGGAAAATCGTCGCTTGCCTTCGACACCATTTATGCCGAGGGCCAGCGGCGCTATGTCGAGAGTCTTTCGGCCTATGCTCGGCAGTTCCTCGAGATGATGCAGAAGCCGGATGTGGAGACCATCGAGGGTCTCTCGCCGGCAATATCGATCGAGCAGAAGACCACGAGCCGCAACCCGCGCTCGACTGTCGGCACCGTTACCGAGATCTACGACTACCTGCGCCTGCTGTTTGCGCGCGTCGGCGTGCCCTATTCGCCGGCCACGGGCCTGCCCATCGAGAGCCAGACCGTGAGCCAGATGGTCGACAAGGTGATGGCGCTTGAAGAAGGCACCCGGCTCTATCTGCTGGCGCCCATCGCCCGCGGCCGCAAGGGCGAGTACAAGCGCGAGCTCAACGACCTCATGCGCAAGGGTTTTCAGCGCGTGAAGATCGACGGGGAGTTCCACGACATCGAGGACGCCCCTGCCCTCGACAAGAAGATCAAGCACGACATCGAGGTGGTGGTCGACCGCATCGTGGTCGGGCCCGATATCGCGAGCCGCTTGGCGGAAAGCTTCGAGACGGCGCTGAAACTCGCCGAGGGCATCGCGCTGGCCGAGTTCGCCGACGAGATGGGCGAGGACGGCGCCCCGCGCCGCATCACCTTCTCGGAAAAGTTCGCCTGCCCGGTTTCGGGCTTTACCATCCCCGAGATCGAGCCGCGGCTCTTTTCGTTCAACAATCCTTTCGGCGCCTGTCCGGTCTGCGACGGCCTCGGTACCGAGGCCAAGATCGACCCCAACCTCATCGTCTCGGACGTAACCTTGTCGCTACGCGACGGCGCCATCGTGCCGTGGTCGAAGACCAGCGCGCCCTACTACCAGCAGACGCTGCAGGCGGTCTGCAAGCACTACGGCGCTTCGACCGGCACCGCCTGGGAAGACCTCTCCGAAGAGGTGCAGAACGCGGTGCTCTACGGCACCGGCAAGACGGCGATCACCTTCGTCTACGATGACGGCCTCCGCACCTACAAGAGCACGAAGCCCTTCGAGGGCGTGATCGGCAATCTCGAGCGTCGCTACAAAGAGACCGAGAGCGCCGGCATGCGCGAGGAGATCGAGAAGTATATGTCCTCGGCGCCGTGCGTCGCCTGCGGCGGCTTCCGCCTGAAGCCCGAGGCGCTGGCGGTGAAGATCGACGGCCTCCATATCGGCCAGGTCTCCGACAAGTCGATCCGCGCCGCCGCGGCCTGGTTCAACGCCCTGCCCGAAAAGCTCACCGACACGCAGCGCCAGATCGGCGAGCGCATCTTCAAGGAGATCCGCGAGCGCCTGGGCTTCCTCAACGACGTCGGCCTCGACTACCTGACGCTGGCCCGTAATTCGGGCACGCTCTCGGGCGGCGAGAGCCAGCGCATCCGGCTCGCGAGCCAGATCGGCTCCGGCCTCACCGGCGTGCTTTATGTGCTCGACGAACCCTCCATCGGCCTGCACCAGCGCGACAATGCCCGTCTGCTCGAGACGCTGCAGCGCCTGCGGGATCTCGGCAATACGGTGATCGTGGTCGAACACGACGAGGACGCGATCCTCACCGCCGACTACGTGGTCGATATCGGCCCTGGCGCCGGCGTCCATGGCGGCCACATCGTCGCCGAGGGCACGCCGGACCAGGTGATGCGCCATCCGGAGTCGATCACCGGCGCCTACCTTTCTGGCCGGATGGGCATCGACGTCCCGGCGGAGCGGCGCAAACCGTCCAAGACGCGGAAGCTGCATCTCGACGGTGCCACTGGGAACAACCTAAAGGACGTGTCGGTCGACGTCCCGCTCGGCCTCTTCGTCGCCATCACCGGCGTGTCGGGCGGCGGCAAGTCGACGCTGATGATCGACACCATGTACCAGGCCATCGCCCGGCGGCTGAATGGCGCGCGCGTCAACCCAGCGCCGCACAACCACCTCACCGGCCTCGAATTCCTCGACAAGGTCATCGACATCGACCAGTCGCCGATCGGCCGCACGCCGCGTTCCAACCCGGCCACCTATACCGGGGCCTTCACGCCGATGCGCGAGTGGTTCGCCGGCCTGCCGGAGGCCAAGGCGCGCGGCTATGGGCCCGGGCGCTTCTCGTTCAACGTCAAGGGCGGCCGCTGCGAGAAGTGTGAGGGCGACGGCGTCCTGAAGATCGAGATGCACTTCCTGCCCGACGTCTACGTCACCTGCGACGTCTGCAAGGGCCATCGCTACAACCGCGAGACGCTGGAAGTGCAGTTCAAGGGCAAGTCGATTGCCGATGTCCTCGACATGACGATCGACGAGGCAGTCGAGTTTTTTGCGGCCGTGCCGGCGATCCGCGAGAAGTTCGCGACGCTGCAGCGCGTCGGCCTGGGTTACGTCAAGGTCGGCCAGCCGGCGACGACCTTGTCGGGCGGCGAGGCCCAGCGCGTCAAGCTGAGCAAGGAACTGAGCCGCCGCGCCACCGGCCGGACGCTTTACATGCTGGACGAGCCGACGACGGGTCTGCACTTCCACGACATCAAGAAGCTGCTGGAGGTGCTGCATGAGCTCGTCGACCAGGGCAACACCGTGGTCGTCATCGAGCACAACCTCGAGGTCATCAAGACGGCCGACTGGATTATCGACATGGGTCCCGAGGGCGGCGACGGCGGCGGCGAAGTGGTCGGCATCGGTACGCCCGAGGACATCCTCAAGAACAAGAATTCGATCACCGGCCAGTATCTCAGCGGTAAGCTGCAGATCCCGACGCCGCCGGAGCGGCGCAAGGCGCAGAAGGGCAAGAAGATCCATCTCGACGGCGCGACCGGCAACAACCTCAAGAACGTCTCGGTGGACGTGCCGCTCGGCCTGTTCGTCGCGATCACGGGCGTGTCGGGCGGCGGCAAGTCGACGC
>DATCRS010000411.1:0-4702 GCA_036568845.1 Devosia sp.
GCTCTATCGTGTCCTGGTTCCCTTCGCGGGCAACCGGCTCAAGCTCACCATAAGCTGAGGGCGCGGCAGTCGCCTGCCGCGCCCTCGTGGACCCAATCCTGCCTTGTGAAGCGGGATCACTCGATTTCGCCGACACCCTGGTTCATTTCGGCGAGGCCTTCGTCGACCGAAATGTTGTCGGTCATGATGGCGTCGTGGGCGCGGTTGAGCACGACTTCGATCTGCGGGGCGAGCGGGCTCACCGGCATTTCGAGGTAGCGCTTGGCGGTGACGAGAGCGGCCTTGCTGTTCTCGTCGCTCGGGAAGCCGTCGGTGGAGGTGATGGTGGCGATCACATCGTCGGTGGTCAGCGCCGGGAAGGTGCCGGTCTTGGCGATCACGGCCGCACCCTCGGGCCCCGAGACGAACTTGACGAAGTCGAGCGCGGCTTCCTGCTTCTTTGACTTGGCCGCCACCGAGAGTCCGGTGAGGGTCGCGGCGGTGGTACCGGCCTCGACGCCCTCCGGATGCGGAAATTTCACAATGCCCCAATTCACGGCCTTCGATTCACCTGATTTCACCTTGGCGATCTGGGAGCCGATGAACCAGCTGCCCATCGGCAGGGTGGCAATCTGAGCGTTGTAGAACGGCCCGGAATAGTGGGTATTCGAGGTCTTGAGCGAAGCATAGGACTGGATGATGCCGTCGTTCTGCAGCGCCAGAACGCGCTCATAGTAGGGCTTCAGGAAGTCGTAGGTGCCGTCGATCAGCGTGTGCTGGCCATCGAGGATGCCCGGCAGTTGCACCGTCGAACGCCAGGTGTGGTAGTGCGTGCCATAGACCTTGTCGGCGCCGAAGCCGCTGGTCACGGCGCGGGCGGTCTCGTCCAGCTGCGCCAGCGTCATGTCGTTTGTCGGGTACGCAACGCCGGCTTTGTCGAACAGGTCCTTGTTGTAGTAGAGCACCCAGAAGTCCGAGCGGAACGGCAGGGTGTAGACCTTGTCTTCGAGCGTGAGCGCCTCGATGAGACCGCCATACGCGGCTGTATCGATGCCCTGCGCGCCGATATAGTCGTTGAGTGGCAGGAGTAGATTGGCGCCGATGAGATTTGTATAGCCGGGCACGTCCTTGATGGTGATGATGTCGAGCTCATCGGCGCCGCCCGCGAGCTGCGTCTGCAGCACGGTGGAATAGTCGGTCGAACCGAGATCGGTGTACTCGATCTTCACGTTCGGGTTCTTCGCCCGGTAGGCATCGACCAACGGCTGGTAGTAGGCGGTGGAGTTCCAATCCCACAGCGCCCAGTTGAGCGTGATCTGCTCCTGCGCATAAGCCGCGCCGGCAGCCACGAGGCTGACCCCCATTGCGGTGATCGCCGCCAGGCGGCGCATCCATGTCTTGGTCATTGCATGTCCTTCCCATTATCGAGCGCGTTGTGCGCTGCCTCCTGCGTAGGCCGCGCTATTGCCCGCACGTTCACGTGCGAGCAGGCGAGCCGTTGCCTCGTGGACGCCGAATGTCACGGCGAGCGTTCCGATTGAGAAATTGATGATGGCCGGCATGAAGATGCTGACCGGATAGAAGACGACGTGCAGAGCCCAGAGCAGGGCGACGAACCCCAATGCTGCAAGCGAGGGCAGGGGCTTGGCCAGTGCACCGAGCAGCGCCAGCCGCAGCAGCTGTGCCAGAGGGAGGTCGCTTCGAGCGCATAGGGCAAAGGCATGGGCCGAAGTGATCGCTGCGAAAACCGCCGTCGCGGCGCTGATCGTGAGCGGCAACGCGAGCAGAAGGCTTGATTTCGCCGCCTGCAGGAAGATCCAGGCCGCGTAGCCGGAGAGGCCGGTTGCGGCGATAGCCAACACGCCCAGTGCCGTCGCCTTCCAGAATCGGTTGCGGAAGGCTTCGACAAAATCGCGCCCCAGGTAGACCGGACGGTCGTCGAGCATCAGCGCGCAGATGCGCGTGGCCGCGACAATCGCTGCCGGCAGGGTGACCAGCGGCAGCGACAACAGGATCACCAGCAGGTTGAGCTGGATCAGCTCCCACCAGTTGCGCGCGACGACGTCGAGCAGCAGCGCGAAGCCGGTCTTCGGCGTCGCCTGCCTGGCAACGCCGGGCCCGGCTTTGGTGGAGAACTGCCAGAGTCTCATCGGGCTGCCCCCGAGACGACGTGCCGAACCGCACGGGCGCCGCCGAAGAACTCCGCCACAAACGCATTCGCTGGCCCCGCGCTCAGCTCTTCCGGCGTTCCAACCTGCTGGATGACGCCATCGTCGAGTACCGCGATCCGGTCGGCGAGCATCGTGGCCTCCACCGGGTCGTGCGTGACGTAGATGAACGTCGTGCCGAGCCGCTGGTGCAGCTTGGCGATCTCGCCCCGCAGTTCGGCGCGGTGCTGCACATCGAGACTGTTGAGCGGCTCGTCGAAGAGGAAGAGCGACGGGCTGCGCACCACGGCACGCGCCAACGCCACGCGCTGGCGCTGGCCGCCGGACATCGGCCCGGGCTTGCGGTTGAGGAGATAGGAGATGTCGAGCAGCGCCGCCGCCTCTTCCACCCGGCGCTCGACCTCCGCTCGGGGCAGCTTGCGCAGCTCCAGAGGCATCGCGAGGTTGCGGAACACCGTGAGGTGTGGGTAGAGCGCGTAGGACTGGAACACCATGGCGATATCGCGCTTGCGCGGCGCGACGCCCTCCATGGCGCATCCACCGATCGCGATCTCGCCGCCATCGGGATCCTCAAGGCCAGCAATCAGCCGCAGCATCGTCGACTTGCCACAGCCGGACGGGCCGACGAGGACGAGGAACTCGCCGGGCGCAACGTCAAGATCGACTCCGCGCAGCGCCTGCACGGTGCCGAATTTCTTTCCGACGCCTCGCATGGAAACACCGCCGTGGGGGACTGTCGGCATGGCGTCGGTGTCGAGCTCGAGCAGCGCCATCGCCATCACCCCTTGAGCCCGGTCGAGGCGATGCCTTCGACAAAGAAGCGCTGCAGGGCGAGGAAGATGAGCAGCACGGGGATCAGCGACACCATCGAGGCGGCCATGATCAGCCCGTACTCGGCCGAGTACTGGCTGATGAACATGCGCAGCCCGATCTGGATGGTCTTGAGCTCGGTCTTGGTGAGATAGATCATCGGGCCGAGGAAATCGTTCCAGGTGTTGACGAAGGTGAAGATCGTCAGCGTGGAGAGCGCCGGCTTGGAAAGCGGCAGCATGATCTTCCACCAGATCTGGTACTCGTTCATGCCGTCGATGCGCGCTGCCTCGCAGAGCTCGTCGGGGATCGATTGGTAGAACTGCCGCATCAGGAACACGCCGAACGCGGTGAAGGCCTGGAGGATGATGAGCGCCGTGTGCGTGTTGTTGAGATCGAGTTCCCGCATCAGGAGGAACTGCGGCACCATGTAGACCTGCCAGGGCATGGCGATGGTCGCAATGTAGCCCAGGAACAGCGTATCGCGGAACGGGAACTTCAGCTTGGCGAAGGCATAGGCGGCAAAGCTCGAGGTGAGCAGTTGCAGGATGGTGACGATGATGGTGATCTTCGCCGTGTTGCCGATGAAGAGCGCCAGCGGGATCTTGGTCCAGATGTCGACATAGTTCTCCCAGCGTGGCTCGGCCGGGATCCATTCGATCGGGAAGGTGAAGACGTCGCGGTTGAGCTTCAGCGAGGCCGACAGCATCCAGACGAACGGTGTCAGCATCACCAGCGTGATGGCCAGCACCACCGCGTAGAGCAGCACGTTCTTCCAGGTGAAGCGCCAGCGGCGCCTCGGCAAGGCAGCGCTCGCGGCCATCACACCTCCTCCTTGCGGAACTTGAACTGGAGGACGGTGATGGCGAGCACCACGAAAAAGAGCACCAGCGCCACCATGCTGGAATAGCCCAGGTCCCACGAAATGAAGGCTTCGTTGTAGACATGGTAGACCAGCACCAGGGTCGAGGTGCCCGGCCCGCCCTGGGTCAGGAGATAGATCTGATCGAACACCTTGAACGACTGGATCGTCAGCATCACCGAAACGAAGAAGGTCGTCGGCCCGAGCTGCGGGATGGTGATGTAGCGGAACTTCTGGATGGCGTTGGCGCCGTCGATCGAAGCCGCCTCGTAGAGATCGGGATTGATGCCCTGCAACCCCGCCAGATAGATGACCATGTAGTAGCCCATGCTCTTCCACACCCCGAAGAGCACCACCGTGATCATCGCCCAGTCCTTGTCCGCGGCCCAGCGCGGCAGCGCCTTGGGGTCCACGCCGGCGTAGTAAAGCAGCATGTTCACCGGACCCATGTCCGGGTTGAACAGCATGTTCCAGACCACGGCCACCGCCACCAGCGACGCGACGTAGGGAAAGAACATCGCGGCCCGGAAGAAATTCCGGCCGGGCAGCTTCTGGTTGAGCAGCATCGCGAGGCCGAGCGCGCAGACGATGGTCAGCGGCACGGCGAGCGCGGTGTAGAGAATGGTATTCCAGAACGCCGTGACGAAGGCCCGGTCGCCCCACAGGCGCCAGAAATTGTCGAGTCCGGCGAACTCGATCGGGTTCGAGCCGTCCCAGTGCATGAAGGCGAGGGCGAAGGCGAAGAGGATCGGGCCGAGGGTGAAGATCGCGAAGCCCAGGAAGTTGGGCGCGATAAAGGAATAGGCGACGAGCATCTTGCGCCATTGCCGGCGCTTCACCGGCCTCTCGCCGGTGCGGGCGGACTCATAGGTGGTGTCAACAG
>DATCRS010000412.1:0-2364 GCA_036568845.1 Devosia sp.
ATTGCCCTACCAACCGCTGATAACGCCACCGAGGCGGGAATCGGGGAACAACGGCGGAGCCGCCGCCGCGCGCCGAGCTACATCGCCCGGATGCCGAGGATGTTCCGGGCAATGACCAGGCGCTGGATCTCGCTGGTCCCCTCTCCGATCTCGGTGAGCTTCGCATCCCGCAGGTAGCGCTCGACGTGGTACTCGGTCACGTAGCCGTAGCCGCCGTGCACCTGGATCGCATCGTTGGTGACCTGCCGGGCGACCTCCGAGGCGAAGAGCTTCGCCATCGCGGCCTCGGTGGTGTACGGCTTGCCGCAGTCCTTCAGCCAGGCGGCGCGGTAGACCAGCAACCGGGCGGCGTCGATCCCGACCGCCATGTCGGCGATCTTGAAGGCCACGCCCTGGAAGGATGCGATCGGGCGGTCGAATTGCTTGCGCTCCTTGGCATAGGCCGATGCCGCCTCGTAGGCCGCCTGCGCCAGTCCCAGGGCCATGGCGCCGATGCCGATCCGTCCGCCGTCGAGCGTCTTCAGGAACAGCTTGTCCCCCTCGCCCTCCTCGCCCAGCAGGTTGGCGGCCGGAATGCGGCAGTCCTCGAAGATCAGCTCGCCGGTGTTCGAGGCATGGAGGCCCATCTTCTCCTCCATGCGGCCGATGGTGAAGCCGGGCGTATCGGCCTCCACGATGAAGGCGCTGATGCGGCCGGAATCGGCCTCGCGGTCGGTGACGGCGGTGACGATGTAGGTTCCTGCCACGCCGGCATTGGTGATGAACCGCTTCGATCCGTTGAGCACCCACTCGTCGCCGTCGCGCCGCGCGCGCGTGCGGGTGCCGCGCGAGTCGGAGCCGGCGCCCGGCTCGGTCAGCCCGTACGCGCCGAGGACCTCGCCAGAGGCTAGCGGGCGGAGGTATCGGTCCTTCTGCTCGGGCGTGCCGGCCAGGTAGAGCGGGTTGCAGCCGAGGCTGGTGTGGGCGGAGACGATGATGCCGATGCTGCCGCTGGCCCGCGACAGCTCCTCCACCGTGATGGCATAGGCCAGGGAGTCGAGCCCGGTGCCGCCGACGTCCTCCGGATACGGGACACCCAGCAGCCCGAGCGCCGCGGCCTGGCGGATGATGTCGTGCGGGAACTCGCCCTTGCGCTCGAGCTCATCGGCGATCGGGATGATCTCGCGTTCCGCGAACTCGCGGACCGTGCGACGGATCTCCTCGTGCTGGGGCGAGAGGGCAAAGTCCAAGGTGCGCGCCACCGTGTTGCGGATTCCGTGGGAGCCGAAAGTCTACCAGCGGCCCTCGCAGACACGGAAACGGCGGCCGTGATGGCCGCCGCCTTCGGCGGGAGGAGGGAGCCGTGGCTCAGCTGCGCCGCCAGCGCTCGACGGCCCGTCGAGCCCGCTGCTCGGCCGAGCGCTGCTGGGCGGCCCGGTGGCGCCGGGTCGCCAGAGACTTCGGTCGCGAACGCTTGGCGTGGTTCGGCTTCGCCATGGTGCTCAACAGACGTCGGAGCGAGCGCCTCGGTTGCATCGCGCCGCTCGTTGACAGGTCGCGTCCGGCGAGACCTATACTGCGGCCTCTGCCGTCCTGAGCGGGCTCGCCGCACGTCGGCAGGTCGTGGCTGCACGAGGGCCCCGAGTGTCGGCTCAGATCGACGTCCGCCTGGATCGCATCACCAAACGCTTCCACGAGGTCGTGGCCGTCGACGACCTGTCGCTGGACATCCAGCATGGTGAGTTCTTCTCCATGCTCGGCCCGTCGGGCTGTGGCAAGACGACGACGCTGCGGATGATCGGCGGATTCGAGGAAGCCTCCGAGGGGACGATCTACCTGGGCGATGCCGACGTCACCGGGCTGCCCCCCTTCAAGCGCGACGTCAACACCGTGTTCCAGAACTACGCCCTCTTCCCACACCTGACCGTCTTCGAGAACGTGGCGTTCGGGCTGCGGCGCAAGAAGGTGGCGGCCGGCGAGATCGGCACGCGGGTGCGCGAGATGCTCGAGCTGGTGGAGCTGCCCGGCTACGAGAAGCGCAAGCCGACGCAGCTGTCCGGCGGCCAGCAGCAGCGCGTCGCCCTCGCGCGGGCCTTGATCAACCACCCGCGCGTCCTGCTCCTGGACGAGCCCCTCGGAGCACTCGACCTGAAGCTGCGCAAGCAGATGCAGCTGGAGCTGAAGCGGATCCAGACCGAGGTCGGCATCACCTTCATCTACGTCACCCACGACCAGGAGGAGGCGATGACGATGTCGGATCGCATCGCCGTCATGCGGGCGGGGCACATCGAGCAGCTTGGCACCTCGGAAGAACTCTACGAGCGGCCGAAGACCGCCTTCGTTGCCGGATTCCTGGGCGTTTCCAACCTCCTCGAGGGAGCGGTG
>DATCRS010000413.1:0-2452 GCA_036568845.1 Devosia sp.
GTCATGCCCACTGCGCCCGCCGCTTGGTTCCAGACTTCGCTCAACTCCCTGCTCAACCCGTTCGACAGCGGCTCCATCCCCACCCACAAAATCACGCCCAGCACGCCGATCCCGATACTCGCCCCAACCGCCACCGGCTTCATCGGCGGCAGGTCGCGCCAGAACCATGCGATGACCGCCGCTACCAGCAGGCTCTTCACCGGGTAGAGCAAGTAGTGGGCGTCCGGGTGCCCACCGTCAACCATCCCCAAAAAAAGCATAAACACCGCAAACGGCGCCACCAGCGCTGCGATGCTTGATTTAGCTATCATTCCGTTCCCCTCCCTTAACACCATGACTCTGCGCAGGTTGCCCGGTCACGGCCATTATGGCAATCTCGGTATCCGCCACACTATTGACACACTTAATAATTTAGACACAACATTGACTTGCAACACGCTCCCCGAGCACGTATCAATTGCCGCCTTCCTCTATGCCCCAAGAGCAAGTCGTTATCATCGGAGCAGGACCCGCCGGACTCACCGCCGCCTACATCCTCGCCGCCCGCTACGGCATCACCTCGACCATCCTGGAGGCTGACGACATCGTCGGCGGCATCAGCCGCACCGTCGAGCGCGACGGCTGGCGCTTCGACATCGGCGGCCACCGCTTCTTCACCAAGGTCAAGGAAGTCGAGGCCCTCTGGCACGAAATCCTGCCCGACGAGGACTTCATGCTGCGCCCGCGCATGAGCCGCATTTACTATAACGGCAAATATTACGACTACCCCCTCAAAGCCTCCAACGCACTCAAGAACCTCGGCCTCTGGGAAGCCTTCCTCTGCGTCGCCTCCTACGCCTGGTCCCGCGTCAGCCCGCCCAAGGACCAGTCGACGCTCGAGGGCTGGATCGTCTCCCGTTTCGGCTGGCGCCTCTATAATCACTTCTTCAAGACGTATAACGAGAAACTTTGGGGCGTGCCGGTCAACAAATTGCCCTCCGACTTCGCCGCGCAGCGCATCAAGAACCTCTCGCTTTCCAACGCGGTGATGAACGCCCTCCTGCCCAAGCGCAACCAGAAGAACATCACCTCGCTCATCGAGGAATTCCAGTACCCCAAGTTCGGCCCCGGCATGATGTGGGAACGCTGCCGCGACCTGTGCGTCAAGATGGGCTGCACCATCGAGATGAACACTCGCGTCGCCGGCATCAAGCACGCCAACGGCCGCGCCACCAGCGTCATCGCCAAGCGCAAGGACGGAACGCAGACCGAGTACCCCGCCAGCCACGTCGTCTCCTCCATGCCCATTTCACAACTCCTCAAGGCCATGGACCCCGCCGCGCCGCCGGAAATCTTCCGCGCCGCCGACGACCTGCACTACCGCGACTTCCTCACCGTCGCCCTCGTCGTGCCGGAAAAATACAGCTTCCCCGACAACTGGATTTACGTCCACGCCAAGGAAGTCCAGGTCGGCCGCATCCAGAACTTCGGCTCCTGGTCGCCCTACCTCGTCAAGGAAGGCCGCACCTGCCTCGGCCTCGAGTACTTCGTCTTCGAGGGCGACAAGACCTGGAACAAGCCCGACGCCGAGCTCATCGAGCAAGGCAAGCGCGAGCTCGAGATCCTCGGCCTCACCACCGCCGACAAGGTCGAGGCCGGCTACGTCGTGCGCATGCCCAAGGCCTACCCCTTCTACGACGAGCACTACAAGGCCAACGTCAAAAAGATCGTCGAGTGGATGAACCACGCCGTCCCCAACGTCCACCCCGTCGGCCGCAACGGCATGCACCGCTACAACAACCAGGACCACTCCATGTTCACCGCCATGCTCACCGCCGAGAACATCGCCACCGGCAGCAAGCACGACGTCTGGTCCGTCAACGTCGAGGAAGTCTATCACGAGACCGACGACAAATCGAAGGGCCCCAAGCCCGGCCAGGGCACCGGCCGCGACGCCCCCGTCGTCTCCCGCGCCGACTTCCCCGCCGGCCACCCCGCCCACAAGCCGCGGCAATAAAAGTGCAGTCTGTAGCGGCGGTCTAGGACCGTCCCGCGCGCGGACGCGCGCATTCCCCTCCGCCGTCCCATAGGTCTCAAAAGTCCTATAGGCCCATCGCTCCCAAATTGGCGACGCCAACGTCTATACTGTAGGCTAGCCTTCCATGTCCGTCCTGCCGCACCCCCAACCCACCGTCTCCAAGCGCGAGCTCTACATGGTCTTCGCCGGCCTCATGCTCGCCCTCACCCTCGCCTCCCTCGACCAGAACATCGTCAGCACCGCCCTCCCCCGCATCGTCTCCGACCTCGGCGGCCTCGCCCACCTCTCCTGGGTCGTCACCGGCTTCATGGTCACCTCCACCATCAGCACCCCGCTCTACGGCAAGCTCAGCGACATCTACGGCCGCAAGCGCCTCTACTACGTCTCCATCATCGTCTTCCTCATCGGCTCCATCCTCTGCGGCATGTCCAAGAC
>DATCRS010000414.1:0-13734 GCA_036568845.1 Devosia sp.
GCCTTGGGCTGGCGCACAATGGCGCGGCCGATGGCGACACGCTGGCGCTGCCCGCCCGAAAGATGCGCGGGCTTCCGCTCGAGCAACTCGTCGAGCCGCAACAGGTGGCTCACGTCCCTGACCTTACCAGCGATGACCTTCTTGTCGGTCTTGGCCACCGAGAGGGCAAAGCCGATATTCTCGGCCACCGTCATCTGCGGGTAGAGCGCATAGCTCTGGAACACCATGGCAACGTCGCGGTCGACCGGCGCGTCGTCGGAAATGTCGCGGCCGTCGAGCTTGATGGTGCCGGTTTCCTTTTCCTCGAGTCCCGCGATGGTGCGCAAGAGCGTGGACTTACCGCAGCCGGAGGGCCCGACGAAGACGACGAAGGAATTGTCGGCAATGTCGAGGCTGATGTCGTGCAGCACCCGCGTCTTGCCGTAGGCCTTGTTGAGGTTGCGGATTTCGATGGCGGCCATGGCTACTCTTTCAGTCCGCCCTGCGTCAGGCCCTGGATGAATTGGCGCGACGCAACGAGGAAGGCGACGATGGTGGGGATCAGCATGATGAGGATGCCGGCGAACATCAGGTGCCACTGCACGTCGAACTGCATGCGGAACTGGCTGATGCCCAGCGTGATCGGGAAGTTGGCCTCCGAGCGGAGGAAGATAAGCGGCAGGAAATACTCGTTCCAACTCGACACGAAGGTGAGGAGCGCCACCGTCGCCAGCGCCGGCCGGACGAGCGGCAGCACGACGCGCCAGTAGATCTCGAACGGAAGCGCGCCGTCCATCCGCGCCGCCTCTTCGAGCTCGGCCGGGACCGACTTGAGGAACGCCGCGAGGATGAAGACCGCGACCGGCATCATCGACGCGGACTGCACCAGGATCACGCCCCAGAGGCTGTCGAGCAGGCCCAGCGTCTTGACGATGACGAAGAGCGGCGCCATCGCCAGCCGGATCGGGATCACCACACCCAGCATGAAGCAGGCGAAAACGAAGCTCGAACCCCTGAACGGCATGCGCACCAAGACGAAGGCCGTGGTGGAGGCGCAGAAGACGACGATTACCACCGAGACGATGGAGATCACCGCAGAGTTGAGGAAATAGGCCTGGAAGTTCGCCCCGATCCAGGCTTCGAGATAGTTCTCCCAACTCCAACTGGAAGGCAGCGCGAACGGCGCCTTGTAGACCTCGCCCAGGTTCGGCTTCAGCGAATTGAGCACCGCGATGCCGATCGGAAACAGCACCACCGCCGCCCAGGCCAGCATGATGAACTGCACCACCACCTGCTCGAGCGGCTTGAGCTTGAAGAGCTTATCCATGGCGCTTCTCCGCCCCCTCATCCGCCCTTCGGGCACCTTCTCCCACGAGGGGAGAAGGCGACCACTGAGGCATCGGCTCTTGGGCCTTCTCCCTTGATGGGAGAAGGTGGCCGAAGGCCGGATGAGGGTGGGCCGCGAACACGATCCTCACCATCACTCCCCCTTCCGCAGATTCCGCAGCGCCAGAAACAGCGCCGCCGGCAGGATCACCACAGCCGTCACCAGTCCCACGGCGGCAGACATGCCGAAATTGGGATTGACCGAGGTCGCGGCGCCGCCGAAGGCCGAGCGGTAGAGGAAGGTGCCCATGATGTCGGTGGCGCGCGCCGGCGCGCCTTCCGGTCCCATCAGGATCAGCGTGTAGTCGGCATTGTTGAAGACATCGACCATGACGATGACGGTGATGAGCACGAAGGCCGGTGCCAGCACCGGGAACACCACGGCCTTGAGCGTCTGCCAGCGGTTGGCGCCATCGAGCATCGCCGCTTCGATGAGATGCAGGCGCACCGCGACGATCGCCGAGAGGATGAGGATGATGGCAAAGCTCATCCGGTGCCATGAGTAGAAGCTCGCCAGCGTCGCCAGCGCCAGGTTGGGATCGCCGAGAAAGCCGATCGGATCGTGGAACAGTCCCGTGGTCTTGGTCAGCAGGACGTTGAGCGGTCCGCGTGTCCGCACCATCAGTTCGAGCAGGAACGCCACCGCCGCACCGGCCAGCGGATAGGGCAAAAAGAAGATCGCCCGATAGGTGTTGCGGCCCCAGGTGCGGAACGACAGCAGCAGCGCAAAGAAGGTGCCTAGGATCAGCATCGAAGCGATGATGATCAGGAAGAACACCATGTTCTGCGCAAAGGCGCGGATCAGCTGGTCGCGGAAATAGGGATTGAGGAAGAGCTGCGCGAAGTTATCGAACCCGACGAATGTCATCGGCCCGATGCCCGGCCAGTCGTAGAGGCAGAGCACGAGCAGCGCCAGGAGCGGCAGGAAGTTGAAGATGCCGTAGAGCAGGACGCCCGGGGTCAACAGCGCGATGCGCTGCAGGTTGGCCTTCTGCTTGTAGTTGCGTTTCGCCACGCCGCCCCCGTCTCCAGCTCGCGGTTGGTGTGGAGCGGCGGGAGGCCGCCGCTCCACGTCAGTGAGGGTCGTCGTGCAAACAACCCGGGGAGGTACCTAGAGAGCCCGCCGGCTCATTTGCAGTTGGCCGCGCCGACATAGTTCCAGGAGTTGAGCCCGTCCTGGATCTTCTTGGCGAGGTCGGCCGGCGTGGTCTGGCCCGAGAGCAGCGCCTGGTAGCCTTCCGCCACCAGCGTGCCATAGCTCGGCTCGCCCTTGTTGAGCGCATAGGCGAAGAACGGCGTCGGCGCCGCCGAATTGGTCGCCACCGCCGCTGCGACTTCCTTCAAGAGCGGGTTCTCGACCGCATATTCGCCGCCATAGGCCGGCAGCTCGCCGACATTGGCAACGAAGAGCTCTGCGAACGCCTTGGTGGCCGTGAAGTCGAGCACCTTCTGCGCCTCGGCCGCGTTGGCCGAGGTGGCGTTGACGAGATACGTGCCGTCGCCGAAGGCATAGACCTTGCCGTTCTCGCCCGGCACCGGGAAGAAGCCCAGCTTCAGCTCCGGATCGATCTCGTACATCGGCGAGGTCGGGCCGGTCGACCAGATGCCGTCGAGCATCATGGCGCTCTCGCCCATCGCCACCGACGTGCGCATGGCGCCGTAATCGTCAGCCATCGCCGAGGCGTTGATGTAGCCCGCATCCTGCCAGTCCTTCACCGCCTGTAGCGTGGCGACGAACTGCGGGTCGGTGAAGCAGGCTTCGCCCGAGATCAGCTTGGCGGCGAAATCGTCGCTCACCATGCCGGCGGTCATCGCCTCGCCCACCACCTGGTTGAGCCACCAGCCCGAGCGCGCGCCGAAATTGATCGGCGTGATCCCGGCGGCCTTCAGCTTCTCGTTGGCGGCCTTGAGCTCGTCCATGGTCTTGGGCACGTCGATGCCGTTATCGGCAAAGACTTTGGTGTTGTAGAGGAACGATTCCATCTGCACCGCGAACGGCACACCGTAGAGCTGCCCATCCGGACCGCGCGCCGCGTCGAGCGTGCCCGGCGCCATAGCGTCGAGATTGGTGGTCGTCGGCTTCAAGAGCCCCGCATCGATGAACGAAGCGAGCCACGCCGCGCCGGCGCGGCCCTGGAACAGGTCGACGCCCGGCGATTGCAGCGCGATGCGGAGCTTGGCGTCATAGTCGTCCGAATTGATCTGCACCACCTTGACCGTGGTGTCGCCGAGCAGCTTGTCGGCATTGATCTTGTCCCACAGCGGCACTTCCTGCTGCCGCCAGGTGTAGAGGGTCACTTCGCCCGCAAAGGCGGTGGACGTCATCAGCAGGGCGCTGAGGGCACCCGCCGCGACGAGGATGGAATTGCGCATGGTAAGTCTCTCCCGTGAAACTGGTGTGCCAGTTCAATACCTAAGCAATGCCACTTTAGGACCAATTTTGCCGATTGCAACGGTTTTGTGGCGTCAAGTGGTATGCTCCGGGGGAGAAACAGTCCCCAAAAAACTGAGGCGTTACACGCACTTCCGCACGCAATTAACTGAACTTTAACGGGAAAACGCCACGACAGACCCGCCTCCCGTCATCCCAAAATTGGTTCTAGATTGGACTTATCCGCATCCTACGATGCGTGAACGGCGTTGTCGGCTCAGGGAACGGAGGACCCGGCGTGCGGATCGCCACTTACAACGTCAACGGCGTCAACGGTCGTCTGCCCGTGCTGCTGCGCTGGCTGGAGGTAACCCAGCCCGACATCGCCTGCCTGCAGGAACTCAAGACATCGGACGAAAAGTTCCCGATCGCCGCCATCGAAGCCGCGGGCTATGGCGCCATCTGGCACGGCCAGAAATCCTACAACGGCGTTGCCATCCTCGGTCGCGGCGCCACGCCGATGGAGACTCGCCGCGGCCTCCCCGGCGATCCCGACGATACCCACAGCCGCTACATCGAGGCCGACATCTTCGGCCTCACCATCGGCTGCCTCTATCTCCCCAACGGCAACCCGGCCCCCGGCCCGCGCTTCGACTACAAGCTCGCCTGGTTCGAGCGGCTGATCGCCCACGCCACCACGCTTTGGGACAGCGGCAAGCCGACAATCCTCGCCGGCGATTACAACGCCGTGCCCACCCCGCTCGATTGCGAAAAGCCGGAGCGCTGGGTCAATGACGCGGTGTTCTTCCCCGAAACCCGCGCCGCCTATGCGCGCCTCCTCGCTCAGGGCTGGACCGACGCGCTCCGCATCCTGCATCCGGGCGAGGTCATCTACACCTACTGGGACTATTTCCGGAACGCCTTCGGCCGCAACTTCGGCCTCCGCATGGACCACCTGCTGCTCAGCAAATCCCTCGCCAAACGCCTCATCGCCTCAGAGGTCGACCGCGACGTCCGCGCCTGGGAAAAGACCAGCGATCATGCGCCGGTCTGGGTGGAGATGCAGGGCGAATGACGGCGGCCAGTGCGTTTGCCCAGATCTGTCGCTCCCCTCCCCCTTGAGGGGAGGGGCGGGGGAGGGGGTTGGAGGAGCCACAGCGCCTGACTGCCTAACCCCCTCCCTCGTTCCCTCCCCTCAAGGGGGAGGGAGGCCCGACTGCAAGATCGAACTGCCCCCTACCCCCCGATCTTCCCGCCCAGCTCGTCTTCAATATGTATCCGGATGATCTCGTCCATCGAGCTCTCGGCCTTGAACCCGAGTGCCAGCGCCCGCTTGGTGTCGAAGTTGCGCGGCCAGCCGTCGACGATCTTGATGATCGCCGGGTCGGGCACGTCCTTGATGAGCCCGGCCACCTTGTCGCCCGCCACCCGGCGCAGCGCCTCGATCTCCTCGCCCACCGTGGCCGAAAGCCCCGGCGCGGAAACCGTGCGGCGCCAGCCGAGCTTGGATGAATCCATCTCGGCAGCGTGGATCAGGAAGCCCACGGCGGCGCGCGGACTGGCGAACCAGTGCCGCACGTCCTTGGAGACCGGCAGCACCGCCTCCTGCCCGACGAGCGGCTCGCGCAGGATGTTGGAGAAAAAGCCCGAGGCCGCCGCATTGGGCTTGCCCGGACGCACCGCGATGGTGGGCAGGCGGATGCCGACGCCGTCGACAAAGCCCTTGCGCGAATAGTCGTTGAGCAAGAGCTCGCAGATCGCCTTCTGCGTGCCGTAGCTGGTGAGCGGGGTGGAAAAGAACTCGTCGCCGATCGCTTCCGGGAACGGCGCGCCGAACACGGCGATCGACGAAGTGAAAACAAGCCGCGGCAGGTAGCCGCCGTTCTTGAGACCCTCCTGGCGAATGGCCTCGAGCAGGTAGCGCGTGCCATCCATGTTGATGCGGTAGCCCTTGTCGAAATCCTTCTCCGCCTCGCCCGAAACGATGGCGGCGAGGTGGAAGATCACGTCGGGCCGGCCGGCGACCAGCTTTTCGGAGGTGCCCGGTGTCGAAAGATCGGCCGCGACCGTCTCGACCTTCCCTGCAAAGCCGGCCAGCGGCTCGGGTGCGACGACATCGGCCAGGGTGAAAGCGGAAATCTCCTTGCCGCCCAGACGGCTGGATCTCACCAGCGCGGCAGTCAGCTTGCGGCCGACCATGCCGGCTGCGCCAATGACGAGAATATGCATCAAGAGTCCTCCAGAACCGGCGCGACCATAGCGGCGTGTCCGTTGCCGCGAAACCCTGCTTAGGTTGGATTCCTCGCGCCCGGACCTCGTGGTTCGACAAGCTCACCATGAGGCCCTCAACAGCGCAGCGCCTCTCGGTAGCCCTCATCCTGAGCGTGTCGAAGGACGAGGGCGTGGCACTCAACACACCGTGAGGAACCGTTCAACACAGGTTCGCACCACCTCGTCGCCCGGCTTCTTCCACCAGTTGTCGCGCGAGAAGATTTCGACCTCCTGCGGACCATGGTAGCCGGCCTCTTCGATCATGGCGCGGATGGCTTTGAGGTCGATGACGCCGTCGCCCATCATGCCGCGGTCGAGCAGCATGTCGCTGGTCGGCACCAGCCAGTCGCAGATGTGGTGGGCGAAGATGCCCTTCATGTCCCCGGCCCGCGCGATGGCGGCACTCAGGTTGGGGTCCCACCAGACGTGGTAGACGTCGATGGCGACGCCCAGATTGGGGTCGCCGAGCGCCACGCAGATATCGAGCGCCTGGTCGATGGTGTTCACGCACGCACGGTCTGCCGCATACATCGGGTGCAGCGGTTCGATCGCGATCGGCACGCCGGCGGCGTTGGCGTGCGGCAGCATCGCCGCGATGCCGTCGGTCACCATCTGCCGGGCGCCAGCGATGTCCTTGGACGAGCCCGGCAGCCCCCCGACCACCAGCACCAGGCAGTCGGCCCCGAGCGCGGCCGCTTCATCGATGGCCCGGAAATTGTCCTCGATATTCAACTGCCGCCCCTCGGGCGTCTCCGCTGGGAACATGCCGCCCCGGCAAAGCCCGGTCACCCGAAGACCATTCGCTTCCACGATCCGCGCCGCCTCCGCGAGCCCGACCGTCGCCACCTGGTCGCGCCACGGCGAAATCGCAGTCACGCCATGCCGCAGGCAACAATCGACCATCTCGCCGAACGACGACCCGTTGCGAAGCGTCGCGAGATTCATGGAGAGTTGTCGCTTCACCGATCGCACCCCAAACTGGATGTCATCCCTGCGAAAGCAGGGACCCATTCATCAGCCCGAGTGGAGGAAAGATGGGTCCCTGCTTTCGCAGGGATGACATCGGCATAGCACCGGGCCCTCGCTCCCCTCCCCCTTGAGGGGAGGGGCTGGGGGAGGGGGTTAGAGGAGCCACGGTGCCGGCTGCCCAACCCCCTCCCTCGATCCCTCCCCTCAAGGGGGAGGGAGGCCCTGACTGCAAGCACCCAGCCGACCACCTCACACCACCCCATTGACCGCCAGCACCCGCTTCATCCGTTCCACCGCCAACGCTGGGTCCACCAGCACCCGCGCTTTGTCCGCAAGTCGGAACAGCTGCGCCAGATGCTGCAGCGAACGCGTCGATTGCTGGCCGCCGATCATGGCGAAATGGTCCTGCAACCCGTTGAGATAGGCGAGGAACACCACGCCGGTCTTGTAGAACCGCGTCGGCGCCGCGAAGATGTGGCGGCTCAGCGGCACGGTGGGCTCGAGCAGTTCGAAGAACTCGTTCTGGCTGCCCCGGCCGAGCGCCGCCAGCGCAGCCGACGCGGCCGGAGCGATGGCGTCGAAAATGCCCAGGAGCGCATCCGAATGGCCCTGCTCGTCGCCGGCGATGAGCTCGGCATAGTTGAAGTCGTCGCCCGTATACATCCGCACGCCGGCCGGCAGGCGGCGGCGCATGGCAATCTCTTTTTCCTTGCTGAGCAGCGAGATCTTGATGCCGTCGACCTTGTCGGCATGGGCCGCGATCACGTCGAGGCAGACATCCATCGCCGCCTCGTGCGTCGGCTGGCCCCAATAGCCCTCCAGCGCCGGGTCGAACATTTCGCCCAGCCAGTGCAGCACCACCGGCTCGCGCACCTGGCTGAGGATGCGGCCATAGACCTTGGCATAGTCGTCCGGCGACTTCGCTGCCTTGGCCAGTGCACGCGAGGCCATGAGGATGATGCGGCCTCCCTCGCCTTCCACGAACCCGACCTGCTCTTCATAGGCCGCGATGATGTCGTCGATGGTGACGTCGGGACCGGGCGCAAGGTGATCCGTGCCGGCGCCATAGGCGATCAGCGCGTCGTCGCGGGTTTTCGCTTCCGCCTGCGCCCGCCGGATCAGCGCCTTGGCGTCATCCCAGGTGAGTCCCATGCCGCGCTGCGCCGTGTCCATCGCCTCGGCCACGCCAAGCCCGAGGTCCCACAGCCGATGCCGGAATTTGAGCGTTGTCTCCCAGTCGATCGCCGGCGTCAGCCACGGATCATGCTCGGCCAGCGGATCAGCCACCACATGCGCCGCCGCAAACGCTATGCGCGGGAACTCGCTCGCCTTGTGCTTCTCGAACGGAATCGGCGTGCCGGTGAGCGTGTACGCCGTGATCGTCCGGTCGGGATTTGGCAGGTTGATTTCAGACATCATCGCTCCACTTCACCGCACTCTCAGTCGGGCCTCCCTCCCCCTTGAGGGGAGGGAACGAGGGAGGGGGTTAGGCAGTCGGCACTTGGTCTCCCCGAACCCCCTGCCCCAACCCCTCCCCTCAAGGGGGAGGGGAGCCGCCCCGTGGCCCTCGTTAAGGCATCAAATCCCCAGCTTCGGCACGTCCAGCCAGCGGCGCTCTTTCCACGACTGCAGGCCCAGCATGGCGAGCTGCACGCCCTTGGCGCCAGCCTCGAGGCCGTAGGGCCAGGGCGCGTCGTCCACGACGTGCTTCAGGAACATTTCCCACTGCGCCTTGAAGCCGTTGTCGGCCGGCACGTTGTTGGGCACTTCTTCCCAGTTTTCGAAGAAGTTGATGGTCTGCGGCTGGTCGGGGTTCCACACCGGCTTGGGCGTATTGACCCGGTGCTGGGTGAAGCACTTGTGAAGGCCGGCCACCGCCGAACCGTGCGTGCCGTCCACCTGGAGGGTGACCAGGTCGTCGCGGCGGACGCGCACGTCCCAGCTGGAATTGATGTGAGCGACCACGCCGCCCTCGAGCTGGAAGGTGGCATAGGCCGCATCGTCCGCATCAGCGGTGTACGTGTTGCCCTTTTCGTCGACGCGGGACGGAATATGCGTGGCGCCGAGGCAGCTAACGGCCTCGACCTCGCCGAAGAGGTTGTCGAGCACGTAGCGCCAGTGGCAGAGCATGTCGAGGATGATGCCGCCGCCATCGGCCTTGCGGTAGTTCCAGCTTGGCCGCTGCGCCGGCTGGCCCCAGTCGCCCTCGAACACCCAGTAGCCGAACTCGCCGCGCACCGAGAGGATGCGACCGAAAAAGCCGCTGTCGCGCAGCAGTTTCAGCTTCAGCAGACCGGGCAGGAAGAGCTTGTCCTGCACCACGCCGTGCTTGATGCCGGAGGCCTTGGCCTTTTTCGCCAAAGCGACGGCGGTGTCGAGATCGTCCGAGACCGGCTTCTCGCAGTAGACATGCTTGCCGGCATCGATGGCCTTGGAGAGGAGCTCGGCGCGCATCTGCGTCGTGCCGGCGTCGAAGAACACCGTGTCGTCGGGATTGGCCAGCGCTTCATCGAGATTGGTCGACCAGCGCTGGATGTGGTGCTTCTCGGCAAGCCGCTGAATTTTCTCGCGATCGCGGCCGACGATGATCGGATCCGGCATCAGCCGGTCGCCGTTTGCCAGCACCAGGCCACCCTGGTCGCGGATGGCAAGGATGGAGCGGACCAGATGCTGGTTGTAGCCCATGCGCCCGGTCACGCCATGCATGATCAACCCAAGCCGACGCTCGGCCATTCCCGTTCCTCCCCAGCTCAATCTTTGTAACTGCTTGGTTACTTAGATACACGCCGCTAGAGTAGACCGTCAAGATCGGCTGGCACACGCCGTGATGGTCAGGTGGCAGACGTTCATGGGCCCCACGGCATCACAAACGACACTCTGGCCTGGACTTTGTTGGAGGTAACATCTCGATGGCGAGTGACGACGCGGTGCTGGACAAGCCCCGGACCCGCGATGCGGAGCGCACCAAGGCAGAGATTCTGAAGGCCGCCCGGGACGAGTTCTCCGAGCAGGGCTTCACCGGCGCCCGCGTCGATTCCATCGCCGCTCGCGCCAAGGCGAACAAGCGCCTGCTCTACCACTATTTCGGCAACAAGGAAGCGCTCTACTCGGCCGTCCTGCTCGATGCCTATCACGAGATTCGGCGTGGCGAACGGGAGCTGAGGATCAGCCAGTACGACCCCGTGGAGGCGGTGGACCGCATCATCCGCTTCACCTTCCGGCATTTCCTCGCAAACCCTTGGTTTCCAAGGCTCCTGGCCGTCGAGAACCTGCAGAACGCGCGCTTCGTCAAGCAGATCAAGAACGTCGAAGAAATCCGCTCCCCGATCGTCGGCGAGCTGCGCGAGATCGTCAAACGCGGCCACGAGGAGGGCATCTTCCGCACCGACGTCGACCCCATGCAGCTCTACATCTCGATCATCTCGCTCTGCTACTTCTACGTCTCCAACATGGCGACGCTGAGCGTGGTTTTCGGTAAGGATTTGAGCCAGTTCGCCCTCATCCAGGACCGCGAGGCCCAGGCCGTCCAGATGGTCATCGACTACCTCCGCACCAAACGCACCTGACACCGTTTCGCCTTGTCGATGAACGACATATGAACGAAAATTTGCGAGCGGCTTGACACCGCCGTCGGATAGGTCGAGAGTTGTAACCAGTTGGTTATTTAGCGATGGGGATCGCTGGATGACACCCGGCCGGACCGAACCGGCCGCAACACCTGGGAGGAAATTCCGATGACTTTTCGCGTTGATCGACGCCAGTTCCTGATGGGCAGCACGGCGCTGCTCGCGGCCGGCGCCATGTCCCCTGCCTTCGCGCAGGAAACCCGTCTGCGCCAGTTCTTCTGGGGCGGCCAAGCCCGTGCCGATCGCACCAACGGCGTCAACGACCTGTTCGTAGCGGCCAATCCGGGCACCACCATCGACAGCAGCTTCCTCGCCTGGGGCGACTACTGGCCGAAGCTCGCCACCGAAACCGCCGGCGGCAATGCCCCCGACATCATCCAGATGGATTACCGCTACATTGTCGAGTACGCCAAGCGCGGCGCCATCGCCCCGCTCGACGACTTTGCTGGCAACGTGCTGCAACTCGCCGACTTCGACCCCGACCAGTACGAAGGCGGCAAGGTCGACGGCAAGCTCTACGGCGTGAGCCTGGGCGCCAATTCGGTTGCCCTCGCCATCAATCTCGATGCGTTCGAAGAAGCCGGCGTCGCTCCCCCGAACCGCGACACGACCTATGACGACATCCGCAAGATGGGTGAAGCCTTCAACGCCAAGGGCACGATGAAGGTCATCCAGGATGGCTCCGGCTCCGAGCCGATGCTCGACAACTGGCTGCGTCAAAAGGGCCTCGCACTCTATACGGCCGATGGCAAGCTCGGCTTCGGCGAGGCCGAAATCATCGAGTGGTTCACCATGTGGGACCAGATGCGTGCCGACGGCATCTGCGTCGACGCCGAGACGCAGGCGCTCGACACCAACGGCCCGCTGGAAAATACCATGCTGGCCCTGGGCAAGGCAGCGATCATTGCCTCCAACTCCAACCAGCTGGTGGCGCATCAGGCGATCATCAAGTCCAAGCTGACCATCTCCAACTATCCGCGCATCGCGCCGGGTGTTGGCGGCGGCCATTACCGTAAGCCTTCGATGTTCTTCTCGGTTGGCGGTTCGTCAGCCAACAAGGAAGCCGCGGCCAAGTATCTCAGCTTCTTCATCAACGATCCGGAAGCGGGCAAGGTGCTCGGCGTCGAGCGCGGCATCCCCTGCTCGGCGCATGTGCGCGATGCCGTGGCGCCGACGCTGGACCAGCAGAGCCAGATCGCGCTCAACTTCGTGGCCAACCTCGGCGACCTGCTCGGCCCGTTGCCGCCGCCGCCGCCGGCCGCAGCCGGTGAAATCGACGCCTCGCTGCTGCGCGTGCTGAGCCAGGAAGTGGGCTTTGGCGCACGCACGCCGGAGGATGCGGGCAAGTACTTCATCAGCGAAGCAACTGCCATCCTCTCGCGCGCTGCCTGATCGGTCCGCCGATGACCGCGCAATCAGTTTCGTCGGCTGGCCCTCGCGAAGGGTACGCGGTCGGTTCCTCCATCTGGTCGAGGGCGTGGCACAACCACGCCCCCGGCTACATGTTCCTGTTGCCGTGGTTCATCGGCTTCTTCGGCCTCACCATCGGCCCGATCGTCACGTCGCTCTACCTGAGCTTCACCCATTTTGACCTGTTAACGGCACCGCGCTGGGCGGGGCTCGACAACTACGTCCGCATGTTCACCGCAGACCCAAAATTCACCGCCTCGATGCGGGTGACCATGTTCTTCGTGGTCTTTTCGGTACCGCTGAAACTGGCCTTCGCCCTGTGCGTGGCGCTGCTGCTCAACCGCGGCATGCGCGGCCTACCGCTCTACCGCGCGCTGTTCTACCTGCCGAGCCTGCTCGGCGCCTCGGTGGCTATTGCGATCCTCTGGCGCGAGATTTTCGCCCGCGACGGGCTCATCAACAAGATTCTCGCCATGTTCGGCATCATCGGGCCGAGCTGGATATCCAACCCGAACTATTCGCTCTGGACGCTGATCATCCTCTCGATCTGGCAGTTCGGCTCGCCGATGATCATCTTCCTCGCCGGCCTGCGCCAGATTCCGCAGGACATGTACGAGGCGGCGAGCCTCGACGGCGCCAGCAAGTGGCGCCAATTCTGGAAGATCACGCTGCCGATGCTCACGCCGGTGGTGTTCTTTAACGCCATCATCCAGACCATCGAGGCCTTCAAGAGCTTCACCCCAGCCTTCATCATCTCGGGCGGCACCGGCGCGCCGATCAACTCGACGCTGTTCTACACGCTCTACCTGTTCCAGGAGGCATTCGGCTTCTTCCGGATGGGCTATGCCTCGGCGCTCGCCTGGGTGCTGCTCGCCATTGTAGCGCTCTTTACCGCCTTCTCGTTCCTCACGTCGAAGTACTGGGTGCATTATGACGACTGATGTGGCCCGTCTCACCGTCGTGACCGGGGACGACGCCAGCCGGCGCCTGCGCCGCCGCATCTTTTCGGTGCTCGCCCATGTCGTGCTGATCGGCGCGTCGATCGCCATGCTCTATCCGCTGCTCTGGCTGCTGGCAGCGTCGTTCCGGCCCGAGAACGAGATATTCGGCTCCGGCGCTTCGATCCTGCCCTCAGCCAACTGGAGCATCGACTCCTATTTCCGCGGCTGGGAAGGCCTGCGGGTGAGCTTCGGCACGTTCTTCCTCAACTCGTTCATCATCTCGATATCGTGCGTGGTGGGCAACGTGATCGCCTGCTCGCTGGCCGCCTTCGCCTTTGCTCGGCTGGAATTCGCCGGCCGGCGCTTCTGGTTCGCCATGATGCTGATGACCCTGATGCTGCCCTATCAGGTGACGCTGATCCCGCAATATGTGCTGTTCCTCAATCTGGGTTGGGTGAACACCTTCCTGCCCCTGATCGTGCCGAAATTCCTCGCGGCCGATGCCTTCTTCATCTTCCTGATGGTGCAGTTCTTCCGCGGCATCCCGCGTGAGCTCGACGAAGCCGCCCGCATGGACGGCGCCGGGGCTTGGCGCATCTACTGGAAGATCATGCTGCCGCTTTCGACGCCGGTGCTGGCGACGGCCGCCATCTTCACCTTCATCTGGACCTGGGACGACTTTTTCGGCCCGCTGATCTATCTGAGCGACCTGCGCCAGTACACCGTGATGCTCGGCCTCCGCACCTTCACCGACTCCACCGGCGAGTCAGACTATGGCGGG
>DATCRS010000415.1:0-2808 GCA_036568845.1 Devosia sp.
TGCCGATCCAGTGCCAGCAGTGCAAGAACCCGCCCTGCGTCAAGGTCTGCCCCGTCAACGCCACCTGGCAGGAGAAGGACGGCATCACGGTCATCGACTACGAATGGTGCATCGGCTGCCGCTACTGCGAAGCAGCCTGCCCTTACTGGGCGCGGCGCTTCAATTTCACCAAGCCCGAGATCCCGGCCGACCGGCTCAACCCCGACATGGCCTACCTCGGCAACCGTCCGCGCAAGCAGGGCGTGATGGAGAAATGTCATTTCTGCATCCAGCGCACCCGCGCCGGCAAATATCCCGCCTGCCTCGAGGTCTGCCCCGTCGGCGCGCGCAAGTTCGGCAACATCCTCGATCCCGAGAGCGAGATTTCCTACATCCTCCGGACGAAGCGCATCTTCATCCAGCTGAAGGAGGAAATGGGCACCTCGCCGCGATTCTTCTACTACTTCGACAAATGAAGAGGACTTTCTTTTGGAACACTGAGAACACCGAGCTCATTCAGGAGGGCACGGAGAAACCCCTCTGGGCTCTCGTCTCGAATCTCTGTGCCCTCTGTGACTTTCCCTGCCCCAAATGATTCAAGCCACCCGCAACTACCTGGTCTTTCTCCGGCGGAGCGCCCGCATCGCCTTCGTCGGCGACTGGCGCTACTACGCCTGGATGGGCGGGCTCACCGTCATCTGCCTCCTTGGGCTCAATGCCTACGCCAAGCAACTCGTGCACGGCTTGGTGGTCACCGGCATGAGCGACGAGGTGTCCTGGGGCGTCTACATTGCCAACTTCACCTTCCTCGTCGGTGTGGCCGCAGCCGCCGTGATGATGGTCATTCCCGTCTACATCTACGACAACGAGGAGCTGCACGATCTCGTGATCTTCGGCGAGCTGCTCGCCGTCGCCGCCATCCTCATGTGCCTGGCGTTCGTGACGGTCGACCTCGGCCGGCCCGACCGGTTCTGGCACCTCATCCCCGGCATCGGCCAGATGAACTTCCCGCGCTCGATGCTCAGCTGGGACGTTATCGTGCTCAACGGCTACCTCCTGCTCAACGTCCACATCTGCGGTTACCTGCTCTACTGCCGCTACCAGGATCGGAAGCCGGCGAAGTGGTTCTACATCCCGTTCGTCTTCCTCGCCATCATCTGGGCGGTTTCCATTCACACAGTCACAGCCTTCCTTTACGTCGGCCTCGGCGGACGCCCCTTCTGGAACGCCTCGATCGTCGGTCCGCGCTTCCTTGCCTCCGCCTTCACGGCCGGCCCGGCGATCATCATCCTCGCGCTCCAGATCATCCGCCATGTCACCCAATACCGGATCACCGACAAGGCGCTGCTCACGCTGCGTTCCATCGTGCAGGTTTCGATGATCATCAATGTCTTCCTGCTCGTCTGCGAGGTGTTCAAGGAATTCTACTCCGGCACGGCGCATGGGGCCTCGGCGAAGTATCTCTTCGTTGGACTCCACGGCCATCACGCCCTCGTACCGTGGATCTGGACCGCCATCGCCTTCAATCTCGTCGCCATGGTCATCCTCGCGCTGCCCGTCAGCCGCAGCCTCAAATACCTCAACGTCGCCTGCGTGCTCAGCATCATCGGTATCTGGATCGAGAAGGGCATGGGGCTCGTCGTCCCCGGCTTCATTCCCACCCCGCTGGGCGCCATCGTGGACTATACGCCTTCGCTCAATGAGACGCTCGTCTGCCTCGGGATTTGGGCCTTCGGGTTGCTTTGCTACACGGTTTTCCTCCGCATGTCCGTGCCCATCCTCCAGGGCCGATTGAACAAGACGAATGAGCACCCCACCAGCGCCCAGGCCACTTGAATCACCATGCCCACGCAACTCACCGCCGGCCACGCCAAGGAATCCCTCACGACGCACGTCCGGACCAAGGGGGCGGAGATTTTCGTCAAATACGGACCGCAGATCGGCGAGCCTGAATTGACGGCGCTGCTTCGCGATCGCAGCGCCGTGCGCTATCCCTGCACGATCGCGTTCGATGCGGCGCCCTTGCGTCCGGGCGAATTCGCCTACCCCGTCCCCAACGGCGAAAAACCCGAAGACGGTTTCAGGCTCTGCGTCCATCCGCATTACCGGACGCAACCGGCCCTGGTGCCCTACCTCGTGCTTTATCAACTCGTCGCGGTGAACTACGGCGAATTCGCCTCGCCCGAAGATGCCGAGGAATTCGGTGCCGCCGCTCTTGGCGTCGATCGCGAACGCTACTATCAGGTGCTCTGTCATCTGGCCGATCAGCTAAAAGGTGAAAGCTGAGGCGCGCTTCACCCGCTTCTGCCACCCGGCTACACCCTGACGCTCTGCGCCGTACGCTCTCCAGAGGAAAACCCGGCGGCCTGACGACCGCTGCTACGACCGCATAGCTGCCCGTACCGGGCTCACTTCCCTTGGATGCCGCCGTTGTGGCAATCGGCGCAGGTCAGCTCGGCGTCGTATTCGCCGCCGGGATGTTTGAACTCCAAACCGGTGACACTGATCGACGCGAGCTCCTCGCCCTTGCCCTGCGCGATGATCGTGTGGCACGAGGTGCAGTCGCTGGCGCGGACCGTCTCGCCCTTCTCGGTTTTGTGCTTGTCGTCGTGACAGCGGAAACAACCAGCCCAGTCCTTGTGCCCAATGTTATTGGGGTAGACACGCCAATCGGCCTTGCGCTCGGGGAAGACGCTCTCGGCATAAATGCGTTGCGTCTCGGCAATGGTGACAGGCAGCTCCGGATGATCCTTGTACTTGGCCTTGAGGAATTCGGCGATCTTGCCCGGCGCTTCGGCGCCGGTGGTGATTTCCGGCTGCAGCATGGCC
>DATCRS010000416.1:0-2670 GCA_036568845.1 Devosia sp.
GGGTCGATCTTGATGCCGCGCAGGTCGCCCTTGCCGGAAAGCGACACCGTCACCAGCCCGCCCCCGGCCTTGCCCTCCACCACGAGATTGGCGATTTCGGCCTGCGCGGCTTCCATCTTCGCCTTCATCTCGCCGATGCCCTTCATCATGCCCATCAGGTCTTTCATTCGTCGTCCTCGTCTTCGTCGCGGATAGCGTCGAGATAGGCCTCGACGGGCGGGGTTTCCAGTTTTTCGACCACCTGCACCTTGGCGCCGGGGAACTCCTTGAGGATGGCTTGCACCAGCGGGTCGGCCATGGCCTCGGCCTCGACGCTGGCGCGCTGCTGGTCGCGCACCTCGCGGATGGTCGGCGCCGCCTCGGCGCTGGTATTGACCGAAACGATCCAGTGCCGCCCGGTCCAGTGCTTGAGCCGTGCGATCAGCGTCTGGATGATGCCCGGATCGGCACCCTCGACCAGCGACACTTCGAGCCGCCCCTCGGTCATCGACACGGGCCTCAGGCTCTGTTCCAGCGCCGTCACCACCAGGATGTCGCGCCGCACGCGCGCCATCTCGATCAGCTCGGCATAGGTCTGCGGACCGGCCGGCAGCGCTGGCGCCACCACCTGTTGCGCCACCGGTTCCGCCTGCGCGCTGGCGATGCGCATCGCGCTCGCCCCGCCACTGGGTCCGCCGCCGCTCGGTCCGCTGGGTCCGACCCCGCTGGGTCCCGGCCGCGGGGCAGGGGCCGTCACCGGCGCCGGCAGCGGCTGGTTGGATAGCTTCGCGATCAGTTCGTCCGGCGTCGGCAGGTCGGCCGCATAGGCGAGGCGGATCAGCACCATCTCGGCCGCCTGCAGTCCGTTGGCCGCCTGCGCCACCTCGTCATAGCCCTTGAATAGGATCTGCCATGCCCGCGTCAGCGCCCGCATGGCGAGCCTTCGCGCCAGCTCGGCGCCGCGCGTCCGCTCGTCCGGCGTCAGCGACACATCGTCGGCCGCCGCCGGCACCACCTTGATGCGCGTGACGAGGTGGGTGAAGTCGACGAGATCGGCGACGATCGTCTGCGGATCGGCCCCGGCATCGTAGAGCGCCCGCATCCCCTCGAGCGCCCCGGCGACGTTGCCGCGCATCAAATCCTCGAAGAGGTCGATGGTCTTGGCCCGGTCTCCCAGCCCCAGCATGGCCTTGACTGTCGCGGCGCTTACTTTGCCGTCGCCATGGCTGATCGCCTGGTCGAGGAGGCTCTGGTTATCGCGCACCGAGCCCTCGCCGGCCCTGACGATCATCGCCAGCGCCTCGTCCTCGTAACCGATCTTCTCGTGCGCCAGGAGGTCCTTCAAATGCTCGGTCATCACCTCCGGCGTCACGCGCCTCAAATCGAACCGCATGCAGCGGCTGAGGATGGTGACCGGCACCTTGCGGATCTCGGTCGTTGCGAAGATGAATTTCACATAGGGCGGCGGCTCTTCGAGCGTCTTCAGCAGGCCGTTGAAGGCCGCCGTCGAGAGCATGTGCACTTCGTCGATGATGTAGACCTTGTAGGGCGCCGAGACCGGGCCGTACTTCACCGAGTCGATGATCTCGCGGATGTCGTTGATGCCGGTATTGCTGGCCGCGTCCATCTCGACCACGTCGACATGCCGCCCCTCGATGATCGCCCGGCAATGGGTGCCTTCCTTGGCGAGATCCAGCGTCGGATGCCGTCCCGTCTCGTCCTCGTAGTTGAAGGCCCGCGCCAGGATGCGGGCAGTCGTCGTCTTTCCGACGCCTCGTACGCCGGTGAGGATGAAGGCATGGTGGATGCGGCCCGATTTGAACGCGTTCTGCAGCGTCTGCACCATCGCGTCCTGGCCGATGAGCGTATCGAAGCTCGTCGGCCGGTAGCGCCGCGCCAGGACGACATAGGGCGAGCCGGCCTTCGGCGCGGGCGCTTCCAGTCCGGGCAATGCGATGTCGTCGAGAGTCTCGTCAGCCATGAGAAGTATATAGCGGCCACGGCCGCAGACCGCAAAAGCTCATCCCCGTCAGGGGCAGGGCGCACGCCAGAAAGATGTGGGGAAGTAGGAGGCTGGCAACGACCCGTGAAGGTCTCGTTGGGGCTGCTTCCTTCCGGACCTGACCCGGTTGGCGAGGAACACGTCCGCGCCAACCTCCCGATCCGCTATATGGCGCGAGATTGGGGCGAGTGCAAGACCACATCCCTCTCAGTCGGCGCTCCTCGCGCGCCTGCGGTAAAGGGGGACCTGCCGAAGGGTGGTGGAAGGGAGGCACGAACCACGGCGCACGTAGCTCTCCCCCTCATCCGCCCTTCGGGTACCTTCTCCCACACTAGCGGTTGGCGTGCGCCAGAGCGCAACGCAAGTGGGAGAAGGCGATGTGGCACGATCTCGCCCCAGTTCTCCTTCTCCCTTGATGGGAGAAGGTGGCCGAAGGCCGGATGAGGGTGACGGAGCCACCACACCTCCCTTGACTCACCATGATAGTAGAATGCATTCTACTATCATGGAAACGCCTCTCCCTTCCCTCATCGGAGCCCGCCTGGCCCAGCGCCGCGGCACCCTCGGGCTCCGCCTCGACGATCTCGCGAGCCGCACCGGCGTCTCCCGCGCCATGATCTCGCGGGTCGAGCGCGGCGAGGTGAACGCCAGCGCCGTCGTGCTCGACAAGCTCTGCGGCGGCCTCGGCA
>DATCRS010000417.1:0-2306 GCA_036568845.1 Devosia sp.
GGCTATGAAGGCCCGCTCGACCTGCTACTGGAATTGGCGCGTCGGCAGAAGGTCGACCTCTCCGGAATTTCGGTGCTGGCACTTGCCGAGCAGTACCTGCAGTTCATCGAGACGATCCGCGAAAAACGCATCGAGATTGCCGCCGACTACCTCGTGATGGCGGCTTGGCTGGCCTATCTCAAGAGCCGGCTGATGGTGCCGCAGACGCCGAGCGACGACGAGCCGTCCGGTGAGATGATGGCGGCGCTGCTGCAGTTCCGCCTGAAGCGGCTGGAAGCCATGCGCAACGCGGCCAACCGGCTGATGAACCGGCCGCGCCTCGGCCTGCAGGTCTATGCCCGGGGCATGCCCGAGCCGATCACCATCGAAAAGCGCCACCTCTGGGAGGCGAACCTTTACGACCTGCTCAAGGCGTACGCGACGCAGCGCGAGCGCGGCATTCCGCAGGACTACCAGCTGTTCGAGCGGACCGTGTGGAGCCTTCAGGAGGCGCGGGACATCCTCAAGCGCCTCATCGGCGAGAGCATGGACTGGGTGCCGCTCGACGCCTATCTCGCGCAATATCTCAGCTCGCCCGAGCAGCGGGTCACCGCCATGGCCTCGAGCTTTGCTTCCAGCCTTGAACTGGTGCGCCAGGGGCACGTAGAACTGCGGCAGACTCTGGCTTTCGGCCCGCTGTTCCTGCGGCGCCGCAGCGGCGAGCGCAAGGACGAAACTTGATGGACGACGACGCGCCCAGCCCGGACGAGGCCGAGCACTACGAGGTGGCGGAGCGGAACCTCCGCATCCTCGAAGCGCTGCTCTTCGCCTCGGCCGAGCCGCTGAGCGAGAAGGATCTCGCGACCTATCTCAGCGAGGGGGCTCCGGTCGGGACGCTGCTCTCCGAACTGGCGCAGCGTTATGAGGGCAGGGGGGTGAACCTCGTCCGCCGTGCCGACAAGTGGGCGTTCCGGACCGCCGAAGATCTCGGGTTCCTGCTGCGGCGCGAGGAGCAGGAGAGCAAGACGCTCTCCCGCGCCGCCCTCGAAACCCTCGCCATCATCGCTTACCATCAGCCGGCGACGCGTGCCGAGGTGGAGGAGGTACGCGGTGTCGCGACGGGCAAGGGGACGCTCGACCTGCTCATGGAAGCAGGCTGGGTGCGTATGCGTGGTCGCCGTCGGACACCGGGCCGGCCGGTGACCTACGGCACGACGGACGCCTTCCTCGACCATTTCGGTCTCGAAAGCCTCGCCGACCTGCCGGGATTGGAAGAGCTCAAGGGTGCGGGGCTGCTCTCGAGCCGGCTGCCGCCTTCGATGCAGGTGCCGCTGCCCTTCGACGGACCGTTGCGTGACGACGAAGATCCGCTCGATCCCGATGACATTTCCGGCGACGACGAGGCCGAGGAAACAGCATGATGCTCGCGACATTGTGGTCGGGTGCGACGATTTCACGGCCCGCAAACCGGAACACGTCCTTGTGTTTGCCCCTGATTGAACCTATTTCTGACGCCAATTGTAAGCGTTAGGCTTTCTCGGAGAATTCTGCCATGCACGCGCCAGGCATTTGGGGCATCATCGTCGTCGCGGTCGTCGTCATCCTGCTGTTTGGGCGGGGCAAGATTGCGGGGCTGATGGGCGAAGTTGCCTCGGGCATCAAGTCGTTCCAGAAGGGCATGCGCGACGAGGACCAGAAGCCGGCCCCGCAGATCGACACCACCGCCCAGGTCAACGCGGCTCGCGAGACCGAAAAGAAAGACGTCTGATCCGTCCCAGGATCGTTGCGGCCGCATCAGGGGTGAACGTCGATGCTCGGTGTCGGCTGGACTGAAATGCTCGTTATCGGCGTGGTGGCGCTCATCGTCATCGGTCCGAAGGAACTGCCGGCTGTGATGCAGCGGATCGGCAAGTTTGCCGGCACCATCCGCCGCATGGGCCAGGATTTCCAGCGCGAGCTCAACAAGACCACTGGCCTTGACGAGGTGAAGAACCTCCGCGCCTCGATCGCGGCGCCGCTGAAGGCGACCACCGACGCGATCCGCAAGGAATTCAACACGACCACTTCGAGCGGGCAGGTACAGCCCTCGGGCGCGCTGAAGCCGGCCGACCCCAAGGCCGAGAGCGTGGTCGACGAGATTCACGCCGCTGCCGGCATGAAGCTGACCGCCAACCCGGTCTATAAGGATGGCACTGTGCCGGCGCAGACGCCCGCTGAGGCGATGAAGGAAGCCGTCGCCAAGGCGACGAAGGACGCCGCACTGCCGGGTCCCGCCGCGGTCGCCAAGCCGAAGGCGGTGAAGGCTGCGCCGCGGGTGAAGGCAGCTG
>DATCRS010000418.1:0-14506 GCA_036568845.1 Devosia sp.
GCCGGTGACCGCCGAGCGGAAGCCGAGCTTTTGCGCTTCGCGCAGGCGCAGCGAGGCATGCACTACGGGGCGGACGCCGCCCGCCAGCGAAATCTCGCCGAAATAGACGGCGTCCGGCGACAGCGGCGCGCCGGTGAGCGAGGAGATCAGCGCGGCGGCGACAGCGAGGTCGGCCGCCGGCTCGTTGACCTTCAGCCCGCCCGCGACATTGAGATAGATGTCATTGGCGCCGATGCGCACGCCGCAACGCGTTTCCAGCACGGCCAGGACCATCGACAGGCGCGAAGAATCCCAGCCGACCACGGCGCGGCGCGGCGTGCCGAGCGGGGAGGGGGCGACGAGTGCCTGAATCTCGCAGAGCACCGGCCGCGTGCCCTCCATGCCGGCGAAAACCGCCGAACCCGCGGCATCCTTGTCGCGCTGGTCGAGGAACAGCGCCGACGGGTTGGCGACTTCCTTCAAGCCCAGCGTCGTCATCTCGAAGACGCCGATCTCGTCGGTCGCGCCATAGCGGTTCTTCACTCCGCGCAGGATGCGGAAGGTGTGGCTGGCGTCCCCCTCGAAATAGAGCACCGCGTCGACCATGTGCTCGACGACGCGCGGCCCGGCAATCTGCCCGTCCTTGGTGACGTGGCCGACCAGCACCACGGCCGCGCCGGACTTCTTGGCGAAGCGGGTGAGCGCCTGGGCCGAGGTGCGCACCTGGGTGACGGTACCGGGCGCCGAATCGACCCGGTCGGTCCAAAGCGTCTGGATGGAATCGATGATGACCAGATCGGGGGCGGGGCCGGCCTGCAGGGTCGAGAGGATGATCTCGACATTGGTCTCGCTGGCCAGCAGCACGTCGCGCTCGCCGAGATCGAGCCGCTGCGCGCGGAGGCGCACCTGTGCCACCGCCTCCTCGCCTGAGACATAGACGACGCGCTTGCCGCGCTCGGCCAGCGCTGCGGCCGCCTGCAGCAGCAGGGTGGACTTGCCGATGCCCGGGTCGCCGCCGACCAGCACGGCCGAGCCCTTGACGAAGCCGCCGCCGGTGACACGGTCGAGCTCGGAGAGACCGGTGACCACCCGGGCCGCCGTTTCGGTCTCGCCGGAGAGCGGCACCAACTGGATCGGCCGCCCGCTGGCACTCGCCGATTTCGGTCCCGCGCCGACGCCCGAGTCGACGATCTCCTCGACGATGGTGTTCCACTCGCCACAAGCCTCGCACCGCCCCTGCCAGCGCGCCGCGACCGCACCGCAGGACTGGCACACATAGTTGGTTTTGGTCTTGGCCAAGGGGAGGACTCCGAGACGTCGAAAAGGACTACCGCACTATGCCCCGCCGATCAAGAACGAAGAGTGAACATCATGGCATGAGGCTCCATTTTCGCTGCACTTCATAGCCGCCATCGCCGAACACGCGGACGAGGGCGAAGTCGCGGACCGGAAGCTTCAGCGGGCGGTCGAGGCTGGTGTGGCCGGTGAGCTGCGGTCCGGAGCCGAGCGGCAGATGCGGCCCGTTGTCGTCATCGGCGCCATCGGGAGCCCCGCACGCCCGCAACGCGCCGCGCAGGCAGTCCAGCAGGGCCGCAAGCTCGCCGTCCTCGTCGGGAAAGAGCGCCGGCCCGCTGTCAAAGCGAGGCCCGAGGGCCCGGAACACGGCGTCAAACCTCCCCATCTCGATCTTGGCGCAGGCCCTGACGATGGCCTCGACGTCCTCGGCATCGAACCGGTCGACCGGGCCAAGATCGAGCAGGCTGACTCGCAGCGAGAAGAGAACCGCGTCGGAAATTTCCACCTGTCGCGCTGCCGCGCCAATCGAGCTCCCCGACCGGCTGCTGACCGGTACGACGATAGCCAGGCGATCCGGTACCGGCGGCCTTTCTGGAGCCACTGGCCGAGCCTCGAGCGCACCGATCACTTCGGGCGAGAAGAGTTCCACTGGCGCGGCGACCTCCGGCTCAGCCTCGCCACCTCCAGCGAGGGCCAGAATCGCCTCCGGCATCGGCGGCGGGGCTTTCGGCAGTTCCTCGAATAGCGCCAGTTGCGCGGCAGGGACGCGTCGCGCCATCTCTCGCTCCGTTCTGTTCGGTCGCAAGGCTAGCAAATCGCCTGGCGATGACAAGAACGAAAAGAGAACATCAACAGCAGCCGACCCGCTTGACGTCAACCGACGGCCGGCACTTCGCTGTCGATATAGCTCCGCGAGTAGCGGCCCTTGAGGCTGGTGAGGATTTCGTAGCCGATGGTGTTGCCGACGTCGGCCTGGTCGTCGACCGAGATGTTGTTGCCCAGCACTTCCACCATGTCGCCGGGGGCAGGGGGCTCGGGCAGGTCGGTGACGTCGATCTGGATCATGTCCATCGAGACGCGGCCGAGCACGGGGGCAAAGTGGTTCTTCACCACCACGCGGCCGCCGGCTCGCGCGTTGGTGCCCGACTGGTGGCGGAAGAACCCGTCGCCATAGCCGATGCCGACCACGGCAATGCGGCTGTCGCGATTCACCGTCTGCAGCGCGCCATAGCCAATCGACTCGCCGGTGCGGACGTCCTTGACCTGGAGGATCGGCGCTTCGAGCGTCACCACCGGCGCCATCGGGTTGCGGCGGCCCTGCACGGCGCGGCCGCCATAGAGCGCGATGCCGGGGCGGACCATCTGGAAATGCGTCTCCCGGCCCGTCATCAACGCTGCGGAATTGGCCATCGAGGCCGGTATGTTGGGGAACTGCGCGAGAATCGAGGAAAAGAGCGCCAACTGCGCCCGGTTCTTCTCGTGCTGCGGCTGGTCGGCACAGGCGAAGTGGCTCATGATCATCTGCGGCGAATAGCCGAGCTGGTCGATCATGCGCTTGACCACGCCGGCCTCGTTCATGCGGAAGCCGAGCCGGTTGATGCCCGTGTCGAAGTGCAGCGCCGCCGGCAGCGATTCGTTGCGCGCGAGGCAGGCCTGCAGCCACTCCTCCAGCATCGGGATCGAGCAGAGGCAGGGCATCAGCCGCTCGCCGACATAGAGCGGCGCCGCGCCAGGGAAGAGCCCGTTGAGGACGAAGATATGCGCGTCGTCGGGGAGGGCGGCTCGGACGGCGATGCCCTCGTCGGGCGTGGCGACGAAGAAGAAGCGGGTCCCGGCCTGGTAGAGCGCGCGCACCGCCTGGGTGATGCCGATGCCATAGGCGTCGGCCTTGACGGCAGCGCCGGTCAGTGCGCCGCGGCTCACCTTGTCGAGGGCCTGCCAGTTGCGCTTGAGCGCCCCGAGGTCGATCGTGAGACGTGCCCCGTATCCCGTCGCGACCGCGGGTGCCGCCATCATTACTCCATCCTCTCGGGCAGGTAGTCGGCCTGCGCCAGGTTGCCGAAGCGGGTGAACTGCGCCTCGAACGAGAGCTGCACGGTGCCGGTCGGGCCGTGGCGCTGCTTGCCGATGATGACTTCGGCGCGGCCGTGCACCTTTTCCATCTCCGACTGCCACGCCAGATGTTCCGGCGTCCCCTCCTTGGGCTCCTTGTTCTTCAAATAGTACTCCTCGCGATAGACGAAGAGCACGACGTCGGCGTCCTGCTCGATGGAGCCGGATTCGCGGAGGTCCGCAAGCTGCGGATGCTTGTCGTCGCGGTTCTCGACCTGGCGGGAGAGCTGGGAGAGGGCGATGATCGGCACCTGGAGCTCCTTGGCCAGCGCCTTGAGCGTGGTGGTGATCTCGGTCAATTCCTGCACGCGGTTCTCGTTGGCGCGCTTGGACGAGCCCGAGAGGAGCTGCAGGTAGTCGACAATGAGAAGGTCAAGGCCCTTCTGCCGTTTCAATCGGCGCGCGCGGGCCGCCAACTGCTGCACCGAAATGCCGCCGGTGTCGTCGATATAGAGCGGCACAGTCGACATGAGGTTCGAAACGTCCACCAGCCGCGAGAACTGGCTCTCGTGGATATTGCCGCGCCGAATGTCGGACGAGGAAATCTCGGCCTGCTCGGCGAGAATACGGGTGGCGAGCTGCTCGGCGCTCATTTCGAGCGAGAAGAAGCCGACCGCGCCGCCATCGACGGTCTTCCTGTGCCCGTCGGCCGTGACTTCGCCCTTGTAGGATCGCGCCACGTGGAAGGCGATGTTGGTCGCGAGGGAGGTCTTGCCCATGGCGGGACGCGCCGCGAGGATGATAAGGTCGCTGCGCTGCAACCCGCCCATCAGCCGGTCGAGGTCGACAAGGCCGGTGGCGGTGCCCGAGAGCGTGCCGTCGCGCGAATAGGCTTCGCCGGCCATGGTGATGGCCTGCTTCAGCGCCTCGTTGAAGGGCTGGAAGCCGCCGTCGTAGCGGCCCTTTTCGGCGAGGTCGAAGAGCGCCTTCTCGGCCGACTCGATCTGCTTGGGCGCCGTCTCCTCGACATCGGAGTGATAGGCGGTCGAGACCATCTCCTCGCCGATCTGGATGAGGTTCCGGCGGATGGCGAGGTCGTAGATGGTCTGCCCGTAGTCGGCGGCGTTGATGACCGTCGTCGCTTCCGCCGCGAGCCGCGCCAGGTACTGCGGCATGGTCATGTCCGCGGTCAGCGTGTCGGGCAGGTGGGTCTTGAGCGTAATCGGGGTCGCAGTGCGGCCGGCACGGATCACCTTGGCAGTGACTTCGTAGATCTCGCGGTGGATCGGCTCGTAGAAGTGGTCGGGCGCGAGGAAATCCGAGACGCGGTAAAACGCTTCATTGTTGACGAGGATGGCGCCAAGGAGCGCCTGCTCGGCCTCGACATTGTGCGGGGCGAGTCGAAAGCTCTTTTCGTCTTCGGGGCGCAGGCGCCGAACGTTCTCTGCCATCTCAGCCATAATGGATAGAAGTCTCCCCCTGCGGCATTAATGCACTCTTAACCACGCCCGACCGGCTCTGCCACTCACGTCTGCGATCCGGTCCGGAAGGGCTGTGCGCGAACCAGAATATCGGTAGCAATCGCAGCGAACGGTGGCTTACGGACTTGCCCGCCGCACCGAATCGCCTGCCGCGATCACGACAAAAAAGGGCCGGGATTGCTCCCGGCCCTTCGCATGGATTTGCGGCGAAACTTACGCTTCGGCGTCGTAGGCGTCGGCAGCAGCCGAACCGGCCTCGGCCTGGCCGGCCGCGAACTCTTCGGCGGCTTCGTCGTCGAAGGTGTTGACGGTGAGGTCTTCACCGCGCGCCTGGCGCTCGGCCTCGTCCTCGGAGCGGGCAACGTTGACGGTGATCGACACGTCGACCTCGGCATGGAGGTGGAGCGGCACGGTGTGCAGGCCGACCGTCTTGATCGGATCGGCGAGCACGACCTGGCCGCGGGCCACGGTCTGGCCGTCGGCGGACAGCGCCTCGGCGATGTCGCGCGAGGAGACCGAGCCGTAGAGCTGGCCCGTTTCGCCCGCCTGGCGGATGATCACCACGGTCCGGCCATTGAGGCCCGACGCGATGCCGGCAGCGGCCTCGCGGCGCTCCTGGTTGCGCTTTTCGATCTGGGCGCGGTCGCGCTCGAACCGGGCGCGGTTGGCCTCGGTGGCGCGCAGCGCCTTGTGCTGCGGGAGGAGGAAGTTGCGGGCATAGCCGTCCTTGACGGTGACTTCGTCACCGATATGGCCGTGCTTGCCGACGCGCTCGAGCAGAATGACTTTCATTTGGACTTCTTTCTGTGCTGTCCCGGATAGGGCCGGTTAGGAGCGGCGGAGGAGCCCGCCACCCCAGCTTTTCGCCAATCAGCTCTTAGCTGACGGCGTAGGGCATGATCCCGATGAAGCGGGCGCGCTTGATGGCCTGGGCCAGTTCGCGCTGCTTCTTGGCCGAGACGGCCGTGATGCGGGAGGGGACGATCTTGCCGCGCTCGGAAACGTAGCGCTGCAGCAGGCGGACGTCCTTGTAGTCGATCTTGGGAGCGTTCGGGCCCGAGAACGGGCAGGTCTTGCGCCGGCGCTGGAACGGACGGCGGGCCTGCGAAGTGGTGAGGTCACGAATGGCCATGGTCTAGTATCCTTTCCAGTGCGATCAGAAGCGGCGCGGCGGGCGGTCGCCGCCATCGCGGCGCGGGCCGCGGTCGAAGCCGCCGGGACGGCCGCCCGGACGGTCGCCGCGATCGTCGTCGCGGTCGCGCTTCTGCATCATGGCCGAGGGGCCTTCCTCGAGCTCGTCGACGCGCACGGTCATGAAGCGCAGGATGTCTTCATTGATGCGCATCTGGCGCTCCATCTCGGCAACGGCCGGGGCCGGCGCGTCGATGTTGAGGAGGCTATAGTGGGCCTTGCGGTTCTTCTTGATGCGGTACGACAGGGACTTGAGACCCCAGTACTCGTTCTTGGTGACCTTGCCGCCACCCTGGGCCAGCACTTCGGTCAGCTGGTTGGTCAGTTCCTCGACCTGCTGCGGCGAGACGTCCTGCCGCGCGAGGAAGATATGCTCGTAAAGGGCCATGAAAGCGCCTTCCTTCTAAGTGGTTCAACACTGCAAACCCACGGCGCGGAGCCCCTTTGAAGCCGGAAAGGCGGTTCAAAGCAGTCTTACAAAGAGCGGGAACACGGGAGGCCGGACCCCTGGGTCCTATTCTGCCGCTGCAGGCAACGACAAAACCCTCCGTTCAGCCCCCGGCCGAACGAATGCGAGCGGGGCTATAGGGGAAATGGGCGGGATTGGCAAGGGTTGGGCGGCAGGGTTGATCCAGCGCAACCCCATGAGCCGCATGATCCGGCAGACTGCCGCCGAATACAAGGAGGTTGTGACATGGGCAAGATCAACGTCGCCTGGCACGAGGCCCACAAGATGCCGGCCAACCCCACCGAGGCGCAGCGCGCCGAATGGCACTACGGCCATGCGCTCAACTGCGGTTGCCGCAAGCTCACGCCCTCGATCGCGGCGCTGCTCGAAGCGCATGGATACAAACTGCCTGCCGACGCACCCGGGTGCGCATACGGAGCAGGCCTGCCGCCCCGGCTCAACCGTGAAACATCGGCAACGACAACCTTTCCGCTTGCTTGGCCAGTCGCTTGTCCTTGGTCCAGAGCCTGGTTTCCGGCACCACGCGCGTCGACACCAGCAAATGGGCGTCTACGAATCCGATGCCGGTTGCCATCAGGTCATGCGTCCCGATGAAGTGAAGGACCTCCTCGGTCCGTGCCACAGTTGCTACCGGCAGCTGCCCCAGCTGGTGAAGGGTCAATCCGCGCTTCTTGAGGTCGCCCAGCGCCAACTCGACGACGACGAACGGATGAATCAGCACGTCTTCGACCAACATCCGTTCGACCAGCATCGGGTTCGCGACGCGGAAATGATCTATCCAGATCGACGTATCAGGCAGGATCATTCTGGCGGGAAGCGTCGACGCGGCGGCGCAACGAGATCGGGCATCGTCCCACCAAGTCGTGCCAGTCGCCGGCCCGCCTCTCGGGCGACGATCGACTTCAGCGCCTCCCGGATGAGCGCCGATGTCTCCTCAATGCCGGTATACTCCTTGGCGTCCTTCAAGAGCTCGTCGTCGATGGTGACCGTGGTGCGCATAGCATCCTCCTGCATCAAAAATAGCATCAGGTGATGCGCAATTCAATGCGCCTGGGTTGCGCCTGTCTGCCTGGGGCTTTAGATGACCGCTATGCCCCTTCACCTCCCGACACCCACCGATATCGCCGCTGTTGCAGGGCTCATCGCCCCGCATATTCGCAACACGCCGGTGGTGTCGGTGGACCCCGCCGATTTTGGGCTTTCCGGACAGCCACTGAACCTCAAGCTCGAGTTCATGCAGCATTCGGGGACGTTCAAGGCGCGCGGGGCGTTTGCCAATCTGCTGACGCACGAGGGGGCCGAGCGGGGTGTCGTTGCCGCCTCGGGGGGCAATCATGGCGCGGCGGTGGCCTATGCGGCGCAGAAGCTGGGTATCCCGGCGCACATCTTCGTGCCGTCGATTTCATCGCCTGCCAAGGTCGCGCGCATCCGGCAGTACGGCGCCGATGTCGTCGTGGGCGGCGAGCGCTACAACGACGCGCTGGACACCAGCCGCGTCTTCGCGGCAGAGCATGGGCTACTGGAAATCCACGCCTATGACCGCTTCGAGACTCTCTGCGGGCAGGGGACGCTCGGCCTCGAATGGCTGGAGCAGGCGCCGGAGCGCGACGCACTGCTCATCGCCGTCGGCGGCGGTGGCCTCATTGGCGGCGTCGCAGCGGCAATCGGCGGCCGCGTGAAGATTGTCGGCGTAGAGCCGGAGAACGCGCCGACCCTTCATTATGCCCTTGCCGCGGGCGAACCGGTCGACGTGCCGGTGAGCGGGGTCGCCGCCGACAGCCTCGGCGCCAGCCGCATCGGCGACTTCTGCTTCGCCCAGCGCAGCCATATCGACCGCTCGGTGCTGGTGACTGATGACGCGATTGTTGCGGCGCAGAAGCAGATCTGGGACGTCCTTCGCATAGTGGTTGAGCCAGGCGGTGCGGCCGCGATGGCGGCGCTGCTGTCGGGCGCCTACGTGCCGGCGGCGGATGAGAGGGTCGGCGTCCTGCTCTGCGGAGCCAATACGTCCGCTGTGAAGTTCGAGTAGCCCGCCTTGACTTTGCCGAAACCCTCCGGCACTTGCCGCCGTCAACTGGACGGGGCGGCGCGGGCGGCCTAGGGTTCCACGAAAACCGTAGGCAATAACGGGAGGCACTCTTGGCCAAGCGCGCGTTCACTTTCCCCGGGCAGGGGAGCCAGGCCGTCGGCATGGGCAAGGATCTCGCCGACAGCTACCAGGAGGCCCGCAACGTCTTTGCCGAGGTCGATGAGGCACTCGGTCAGAAGCTCTCGGCGATCATGTTCGAAGGCCCCGACGAAACCCTCCGCCTCACCGAGAATGCGCAGCCGGCGCTGATGGCGGTTTCCGTCGCCGTCACTCGGGTGCTTGCCGCGCGCGGCGTGGCGCTGAAGGATCACGCCGCTTATGTCGCCGGACATTCGCTCGGGGAATATTCGGCCCTCTGCGCGGCCGGGACGTTCAGCCTGGGCGATGCGGCAAGGCTGCTCAAGATCCGAGGCCAGGCTATGCAGCAGGCGGTGCCGGTCGGGCAGGGCGCCATGGCGGCGATCCTCGGGCTCGATCTCGAAACCGTGCTCGCCGCTGCGGCGGATGCCGGGCAGGGCGAAGTCTGCGGCGTCGCCAATGACAATGCGCCTGGCCAGGTGGTGATCTCGGGCCATGCCGGCGCAGTGAACCGGGCCATCGATATCCTCAAGGCCAAGGGCGCCAAGCGGGCCCTGCCGCTGCCGGTCAGCGCCCCGTTCCACTGCGCCCTGATGCGCCCCGCCGCCGATGCCATGGAAGAGGCCCTCGGCGCGGTGACAATGCACGCACCAGTCGTGCCGGTTGTCGCCAATGTGCTGGCCAAGCCGATTTCGGACCCCGACGAGATCCGCAAACGCCTGGTCGAGCAGGTCACCGGCATGGTGCGCTGGACCGAGTGCGTGCAGTGGATGACCGGCGAGGGCGGTGTCACCGACCTGGTCGAGCTCGGCGCCGGCAAGGTGCTTTCGGGCCTCGCCAAGCGCATCAGCCCGGATACACCGGCTGTGTCCATCGGTACGCCGGCCGATGTCGACGCCTTTGTTGAATCAGTTTCTCGCCAAGGAGCGCCAGATGTTTGATCTTTCAGGGAAACGCGCGCTCGTCACCGGTGCGTCGGGCGGCATCGGCCGCGAAATCGCCAAGGCGCTGAGCAAGGCCGGCGCTACCGTTGCCCTTTCGGGCACCCGCGTTTCGGCGCTCGAGGCCACGGCGCAGGAAATGACCGGCGAGCAGGTGATCGTCCCTTGCAACCTTTCGGACCTGGCCGATGTCGACGGCCTGGTGCCCAAGGTCGAGCAGGCGCTGGGCGGCATCGACATCCTCGTCAACAATGCCGGCATCACCAAGGACAACCTCTTCATGCGCATGAAGGATGAGGAATGGGACGAGGTCCTCAAGGTCAACCTCACCGCCGCCTTCCATCTTTCGCGCGCCGTGCTGCGCGGCATGATGAAGGCGCGCTGGGGCCGCATCATCGGCATCACCTCGGTGGTGGGCGTGGTCGGCAACCCGGGGCAGGGCAACTATGCCGCCTCCAAAGCCGGCATGATCGGCATGTCCAAGGCACTGGCCTACGAGGTCGCCTCGCGCAACATCACCGTCAACACCATCGCGCCGGGCTTCATCGGCTCGTCGATGACCGAGGAGCTCAACGACAAGCAGAAGGACTCCATCCTCGGCAAGGTGCCGGCCGGCCGGCTGGGCGCGGCCGAGGAAGTGGCGGCGGCCGCGGTGTTCCTGGCCTCTAACGAGGCGAGCTACATCACCGGCCACACGCTCAACATCAATGGCGGCATGGTGATGCTCTGAACCATCGGGCAGGCAATCCGTTGATCCGAAAAGCCGCCGCAAACCCGTGCCAACGCCTTGGAAAACCGGCGTTGGAGAGCGCATTTCGGAATATGGCAAATGCCAAAGAAGTGTGTTACGTCCGCCGCTGATCTAGGGCGCCCGGCTCCCTTGCAGGGGGTTGCCGGCGCGCCTACAGTCTGCCTTGCGGAGCCGCGGGGTATGGGAAATCCTGTTGGCACTCGGCCAATAACAACCAACCAAGTCTGGTAAAAGGGAAGTCAAATATGAGCGATATCGCTGATCGCGTCCGCAAGATCGTCGTCGAGCACCTCAATGTCGACGCCGAGAAGGTTACTGAGAAGGCCAGCTTTATCGACGATCTCGGTGCCGACTCGCTCGATCAGGTCGAGCTCGTGATGGCGTTCGAGGAAGAGTTCTCGGTCGAGATCCCCGACGATGCCGCCGAGTCGATCCAGACCTTCGGCGACGCCGTGGCGTTCCTCACCAAGGCCGTCGGCTGATCCCGGCCCGGCATACGGCTCGCACCTGATGGAACTGCGCCGCGTCGTCGTCACGGGGATGGGTATCGTCAGCCCGCTGGGCTGCGGCATCGAACCCACCTGGTCCAACATCCTCGCCAGCAAGAGCGGCGCCAAGCGCATCGACGACTTCCAGGTCGATGACATTGCCTGCCAGATCGCGCATCGCGTGCCCATCGGCGATACCGCCGAGGGCAAGTTCAATGCCGACGACTGGATGGACGTGAAGGATCAGCGCAAGGTCGATCCGTTCATCGTCTATGCCATGGCCGCGGCCAAGCAGGCCATCGACGACGCCGGCGTCGAGCCCAGGACGCAGGAAGAGCAGGAGCGGACCGGCACGCTGATCGGTTCGGGCATCGGCGGTCTCGGGGGCATCTACGAGACCTCGATCGTCCTGCACGAAAAGGGCCCGCGCCGTATCAGCCCGTTCTTCATCCCCGGCCGCCTCATCAACCTGGCGTCGGGCTACGTCTCCATCCGTTTCGGTTTGAAGGGCCCGAACCACTCGGTGGTGACGGCCTGCTCGACCGGCGCGCATGCCATCGGCGACAGCTGGCGGCTGATCGCCATGGGCGACGCCGACGTGATGGTGGCGGGTGGCGCGGAATCCTGCGTCAACCGCATCGCGTTGGCCGGCTTTGCCGCCTGCCGTGCGCTTTCCACCGGCTTCAACGACCAGCCCGAGAAGGGCTCGCGGCCTTACGACAAGGACCGCGATGGCTTCGTCATGGGCGAAGGCGCCGGTGTCGTCGTGCTCGAGGAATACGAGCGCGCCAAGGCCCGCGGCGCCAGAATCTATGGCGAGGTGATCGGCTACGGCATGTCCGGCGACGCCTATCACATCACGGCCCCGTCCGAAGATGGCGATGGCGGCTACCGCGCCATGCAGGCGGCGGTGAAGCGCGCCGGCATTTCGCCCGGCGACATCGACTACATCAACGCCCATGGCACCTCGACGCCGCTGGGCGACGAGATCGAGCTCGGCTCGGTGACGCGGCTCCTCGGCAATTCGGCGGCCAATGCGGCAATGAGCTCGACCAAGTCGGCCATCGGCCACCTGCTCGGCGCCGCCGGGGCAGTGGAGGCGATCTTCTCGCTGCTCGCCATGCGCGACAGCGTGGCACCGCCGACGCTCAACCTCGACAATCCCTCGGTCGAGTCGGTGATCAACCTCGTTCCGCACAAGCCGCTGAAAAAGGAGATCAACGTCGCGCTCTCCAATTCCTTCGGTTTTGGCGGCACCAACGCATCGTTGATCTTCCGCAAGGTGCATTGACCGCAGGCCGTCTCCGACGCCATCTATCCCGACTGACCGTTTCGCCGCGCCAGGAGGCCGTTTCCCATGTCTGCCGACCGGAATGAAAAGCGACGCCGCCGGCGTCCGAGCACCCTGGTCTCAATCCTCAATGGCCTCTTAACGCTGCTCGTCCTCGGCCTCATCGTCGTGGGCGGCATCTTCTTCTGGGGCGCCAGCGAGTTCTACGCCTCAGGCCCGGTGGCCGAGGAGAAGGTCTTCAACGTCCCCGACGGCGCGCGTCTAGGCGAAGTGGCAGGACTGCTCGAGGGGCAGGGCCTCGTCACCAACAAGTTCGTCTTCCAGGCGGGTACCTGGGCGCTGCGCAAGCAGACGGCGATCAAAGCCGGCGATTTCGTCATCAAGGCGAACGCGTCAATGGCCGACATCATCCGCGAGCTGACCGAGGGCAAGCCGCTGATCCTCGACGTCGATGTGCCGGAAGGCTGGACCTCGTGGCAGGTCGCCGACGTACTGAGCCAGCACCCCGACCTCACCGGCGGAGCCGTGCCGACGCCCGAAGAGGGGACGATCCTTCCCGGCAGCTATGACTACAAGCGCGGCATGCCACGCACCGAAGTGCTGGCCAAGATGCAGGCGGCCATGGCCGAGAAGGTCGCCGCCGTCTTTGCCAGCTGCGACCCCACCGTCTGCGGTGAAAACGGTGTGGTCCGCTCGCCGGCGGAGCTGGTGACGCTCGCGTCGATCGTCGAGCGCGAGACGGGCGTGGCGTCGGAGCGGCCGCAGGTCGCCGCCGTCTTCGTCAACCGCCTCAAGAAGGGCATGCGGCTGCAGTCCGACCCGACCATCATCTACGGCGTCACCAAGGGCGTCGGCCGGCTCGACCGTCCGATCCGGAAGTCCGAGATCGAGGCCAAGACCGAGTACAACACCTACCAGATCGACGGCCTGCCGGCCGGCCCCATCGCCAACCCGGGCATCCAGGCGCTGGAGGCCGTGGCCCATCCGGCGCCGACAAAGGACCTCTATTTCGTCGCCAAGACCACCGATCCTAAGGACGGCCATCTGTTCGCCGCCACCTACGAGCAGCACCGCAAGAACGTCGCCGCCTACCGCAAGGCGACCGCTGCAGCTGAAACCGAAGCGGCCAGAGAGGCGCTCGAGGCGGAGGAAGCCGCCAAGGACGATCCGGCCTCCACGACCGAGCCGTCGCCGCAATAATGGGCCAGCCGCTCGCCAGCATGACCGGCTATGCCCGCGCCGGGGGCATGGCCTCGGGCGTCTCCTTCGGGCTCGAGATCAAGTCGGTCAACGCTCGCGGCCTCGATATCCGTATGCGCCTGGCACCCGGCTTCGACATGCTCGAAGGCGAGATCCGGCGCCGCATCGGCCAGGCGCTGAGCCGCGGATCGGTGACCTTCACGCTCAACGTGGAGCGTGAGGGGGAGGGCGGCCGCGTCGTCATCAACGAGGAGGCGCTGAGCGCCGTCCTTGCGGCCCTCGACAAGCTCTCCACCCGCGTTCGTGCCCGAAAACCGTCGCTCGAAGGCATTCTCGGGCTGCGCGGCGTGCTCGAGCAGCATGAGAGCCCACTGTCGGCTGAGGCCGAGGAGGCACTGCACGCGGCCATCCTCGCGTCGGTCGATGCCGCCCTTGCCGACCTCGTCGCCGTCCGCCGGGCCGAAGGCGAGCGCCTTACGCCGGTGCTGGGCGAGCGGATCGACGAAATCGCGGCGTTGACCAAAGCGGCCGAGCTGCATCCGGGCCGCAGCCGCGACGCCATCCTCGAAAAGCTGCGCCAGCAGCTTGCCGACCTCGTCGCCGCCAATACGGGGGTACCGGAAGAGCGGTTGGCCCAGGAGGCGCTGCTGCTGGCCACCAAGGCCGACATCCGTGAAGAGCTGGACCGGCTCGGCGCTCACATCGGTTCTGCCCGGCAGTTGCTCGCCTCGGGCGGGCCCGTGGGCCGCAAGCTCGATTTCCTGTCACAGGAATTTAACCGCGAGGCGAATACCCTCTGCTCGAAATCCAATGCGGTGGAGCTCACCGGCATCGGGCTCGACCTCAAGGCGGTCATCGACCAGTTCCGCGAGCAAGTGCAGAACATCGAGTAGGCAATGATGGAGCTTCAGCGTCGCGGTGTGATGTTGGTCCTGGCTTCCCCTTCGGGCGCCGGAAAATCCTCGATCTCGCGCGCCCTCTTTGCCGACGATCCCAACATTGCCCTCTCCGTCTCGGTGACGACGCGCGAAAAGCGCAGCGACGAGATCGATCACCGCGACTATCACTTCATCGACATTCCGACGTTCGAGAAGATGCGCGCCGACGATCAGCTGCTCGAGAGCGCCGAGGTGCACGGCAATTTCTACGGCACGCCGCGCGCGCATGTGGAGGAGAAGCTGGCGCAGGGCCGCGATATCC
>DATCRS010000419.1:0-3899 GCA_036568845.1 Devosia sp.
GCCACACCCTGGCCGCTGGCGAGCCCGGCGGCGTTGACGATCACCCCCGCCACGGCCGCGCCGAACCCCGACGCAAAGAGCTGCACCATTGAGATCGAGGCCGAGGTGAGGTCGCCTTCGCCCTCCGGCGCCGCCCGCAGCAGCCGCGCTGAGACATGCGGCCAGGAAATGCCGATGCCGGTGCCGAGCAGCAGCAGGGAGACGCCGATCGGCAGCAGCGGCAGCAGCGCACCGGCGCTGTTGTCGTATCCCACCGAGAAAGCGAGTCCGATGGTGCCGAGGAGTTGCAGCACCGGGCCGGTGGCCAGTGCGAGGCGCGCCGGCGTTCCGGTCCAGCTCGAGGTGATCATCGATCCCGAGCTCCACCCGACCGCCACTAGCGCCAGGATATAGCCCGCGACCAGCGGGGTCTGGCCGTGAAGATGCTGGACGAAGAGCGGCACGAACATGTCGCAGACGATGGCGACGTTGAGCAGCAGCATGGCCGCGAACAATGCCGCCAGCGGCGAACCGAGCGAGAAGGTGCCGCGCGGGAAGAGCCGCGTCGACGCCTTCCGCTCCATCAGCCCCAGCGCCACGATCGCGACCACCGCGAGGCCGATGAGCGTGGCGGGCAGGGCGACGTCGCCGGTCAGCACTGAGGCGACCGAAATGGCGAGCACGGCCACGATCATCAGCGCAATCTGCGGTAGCGGGAACCTGGTCATGCCCCGCTCGTCGCTGCGGCTGGGGATCACCTGCACCGACAGCAGGCCGAGCAGCCCGGCCAGCGGCACCAGGATGAGGAAGGCCCAGCGCCAGGCGTCATAGGTGGCAAAGATGCCGCCGATGGCCGGGCCGATCAGCGTCGACACGCCCCAGACGCTCGAGATCAGCGCAAAGGCGCGGCCCCAGAAGTGAGGCGGAAACACGATACGGATCATGGCGTAGCTCATTGCCGTCAGCAGCCCGCCGCCGAAGCCCTGGACTGCGCGGCCGGCCAGCATCACCTCCATGTTCGGGGCCAGCGCGCAGATGAGGCTGCCGGCGCCGAACCCGGCCGCCGCCAGCACATAGGCGCCGCGCGGGCCGATGCCGAACGGTCGCACCGCGGCAAAGATCGAGGCGATGATCGAGGCGACGATGAAGAGCGTCGTGTTCCAGGAAAAGAGCTCGAGGCCGCCGATCTCGGCGACCGCCGACGGCAGCAGGGTCGAGCCGATGAAGGCTTCCATCGCCTGCAGGCCGACGCCGCCCGCCAGCACCCAGACGCTCAGCCCGCCCTCGCGCAGGAACTCGCCCCAACTGGTCTTGTCGTCGCTCATCACGCTCTCCTTGAGTGTCGAGGCGCGATGGTTACAACCTCAACCTTAGTTCAGGTAAAGGGGGCTCCGGACATTTTTCGAGTTCCTGCCGAGAGGGCAGGATAACTATGCCGCGCCCGCATAGGCGAGCCTTGCCGGCTCGACCTCCTGCGCCGAGTCATACTCTTGCCGCGCCGCGCGGATGGTCGCGTGCCGCGTGTCGGCCCAGCGGATCAGCGGCGCCATCACCGACATCAGCTCCCTGCCCAGCCCGGTCAGCTCATAGGTGACGCTGGGCGGCTTGGTGGGGAACACTGTGCGGATCAAGAGCCCGTCGCGCTCGAGATTGCGCAGCGTCTCGGTGAGCATGCGCTTGGAAATGTCGGGCACTTCGCGGGCGAGCGCCGAGAATCGCTGCGGCCCGTCGGCGAGGGAGGCCACGATCAGCACGCTCCACTTGTCGCCGATGCGGTCGAGCACGTCACGCACCGGACATTGGGCGGCATCGAGCCCGCTGCTCTTCCAGTCTTCGAGGCGGCCGAGGGCGTCGGTGATCTGCACGGAGGTTCCTTCCACGTAACCTTGTCCCTGGAAACTGCCTGCTTCTCAGGGGTCGGTCTCTTTTCTAGACCACCGGCCATCCTTTGACCAGCAGAGATCAGACATGACCGACTTCAGACAATCGAAAATCCTCGTCGCCGGCGCGGGCGGCAAGCTCGGACGGCGCGTCGTCGAGCTGCTCCTCGAAGGCGGCGCCACGCAGGTGATCGCCGGCAGCCGCCATCCGGAGAAGCTCGACATTTCGAGCGTCGAAACCCGCAAGGTCGATTTTGCCGACTCAGCCGGACTCGATGCAGCCTTTGCTGGCGTCGACCAGCTGCTCATCATTTCCACCGACGTCACCGGCGAAGTGCGCCAGAAGCTGCAGACCAATGCGGTGGCGGCCGCCAAGCGCGCCGGTATCCCGCACATCGTCTATACATCGCTCGTCCATCCCGGACCGGACTCGCCGGTGCTGCTGGCGCCTGACCACGACATCACCGAGCGCGCCATCGAGGCGACCGGCGCCGACTACACCTTCCTGCGCAACGCCTACTACATGGAGAATTTCCTCCACTCGCTGCCCGCAGCTTTCGCATCGGGCCATTGGTACGCCGCCTGGGGTCAGGGCCGGTCCGCACATGTCTCGCGCGAGGATTGCGCCCGCGCCGCTGCTGGCGCCCTGCTCGGCGGGCCTAGGGGCAAGCGGATCATCGATGTCGCCGGCCCCGAAGCGCTGACGGCGGAAGAGGTGGCGGCGATCGCCTCCGAGATCACTGGACGGCCGCTTGCGGTCGTGCACGTGGATGATGCCGCGCTCACCGCCGGCATGGTCGGCGCCGGCCTGCCGCAGCCGGTCGCCGAGCTGCTGACCTCGATCGAGACGTCGATCCGCATGGGTCACAGCGATGTTGCGACCCAGGTGGCCGAGCTCACCGGTCGGGCGCCGCTGTCGATCAAGGACTTCCTCAGCGCCAACAAGGCTGCCTTGGGCGCCTGATCGCTCTGGCTTCAGCCACCGCGCCATGCTAACCAACCTCAACGTCTGTTGAGGTTGGTTCATGCACAAGGAACTCACGGTCGGCGAGGTCGCCGCGCGATCCGGCGTGGCAGTCTCGGCGCTGCATTTCTATGAGCGCAAGGGCCTCATCGCCAGCCACCGCACGTCGGGCAACCAGCGCCGCTACGACCGCGACGTGCTGCGCCGTGTCGCCATCATCCGCATGGCGCAGGAAATGGGCATCTCGCTCGCCGAGGTGGGCGAGTCGCTGAAAAGCCTCCCGCGCGGCCACGTGCCGACGCGCGAGGACTGGAAGGCGATCTCGGAAGGCTGGCGCGCCAAGCTCGACCGCCGCATCGTGCTCCTGCAGCGGCTCCGCGGCGAGCTCGACAACTGCATCGGCTGCGGCTGCCTCTCGCTCGATCGCTGCCCCATCTACAATGCCGGCGACCACCACGCCGGCACCGGCCCCGGCCCGCAAATCATGCTGCGCGACGGCACCGACATTCTCCCGCCGGTAGAATAAGCGACTCGCTCTCTCAGACGGGTCTGCCTCCCCTTGCGGGGAGGGGACGGGGGTGGGGGTAATGGGTCGGTGACGCTGGGGCTGACCCCGATGGCCCGGACGCCGTCCCGGGCTCACGGTTGCCCGGAACCTCACATCCCACCCCCGCGTTTTCCGCCTAGCGTCAACCCGAAGCCACGCGTCATGGATCTTTCCGTCATCGGTCTGGTCGAGACCGCCACCCCCCAGCACATCATGCTCTTCCGGCTGGTGCTTGCCGCCAGCCTGGGGGGCGCCATCGGCTACGAGCGCGAGAGCCATGGGGCGGCCGGGTTCCGCACGCATATCCTCATCGCAGCCGCCGCCTGCCTGTTTGCGCAGCTCGCCTTCGAGATCTTTCACCTGTCCGACGTCGTGGAGTCCGGCCGATCCGACCCGATCCGCACCATCGAGGCGGTCACCGCCGGCATCGCCTTCCTCGGCGCCGGTGCAATCTTCCGGGCGCAGGGCAGCGTGCAGGGCCTCACCACCGCTGCCGGCATGTGGCTGGCCGGGGCGGTCGGGGTCGCGG
>DATCRS010000420.1:0-2976 GCA_036568845.1 Devosia sp.
AAGGAGGAGGAGTTCGTGGTGGTGCTCAGGGGGAGGCCCGACGTCTGGATCGACGGCGAGCTATTCGCGCTCGGCGAGGGCGACTGCGTTGCCTTCCCGGCGGGTACGGGCATCGCCCACAGCTTCCTCAACAATTCCGACGAGGATGTGCACCTGCTGATCGTCGGCGAGCATGAGAAGGCGGGTAACCAGCTCTACTACCCGCTCAATCCCGAGCGGATGGCAAAGTTCGCCGAAAAGGACCGGGCCTGGCTCGATGCGCCCAAGCGCCCGTTGGGCCCGCATGACGGTATCGCCCGCAAGGGCACGCGCAAGGACTAGCGCGTACCTTCGAGGGCCGCCACCAGTTCCACCTCCGAGGCGTAGTTGCCGAGCTCGGCGCGGGCCATTTCCAGCATCACGATGCGGCGGCGGGTGGTCTGGTTGGCTTCGTGCTTGGCGGCGATCTGCGCGTCGAGCCGGTCGACGAAGAGGTTGCGGCCCTCCTGATGGCGCCGTACCCGTTTGCGCAGTTCATCGAGGCTCCTGATGTCGCGGCCGGCGCGCGTCTCCGCCAGCCGCGCTTCGGCGAGGCCGGTGTCGACGGCGCTGCGCATCTGGGCGACGAAATCGACCCGTTCGAGACCGAGCCCGGTGGCGATGGCCGTGGCAACGGCGGCGTCGAACATGTCGGCGAGGATCGCGGCGACATCCTTGCGCAGGGCTTCCAGCGCATTCTCGTCGACGATGCCCGTCTCGTCATAGAGCCGCCGGGCTTCCGGATCGGACAACAGCGAGAAGGCGCGAGCGACAGCGATGAAAGCGTCCGGGTCGCCGCCGCGATCGGGGTGGGCCACCTGCACGCGCTGCCTGTAGGCGGTCTTGATGGCCTGCGCTGTCGCAGCGCGGCTGACGCCGAGCAGCTCATATGGATCGAACGAAGTCATGGTGACGGAATAGCATGCGCCGGGGCGGCTGGGCCAGCATCGGAGTCCGGTGCCGTACTGCCTTCACGCCGTCATGCCAAGGCTGCATAGTCCGGTCGCAGACAAGAGGAGGACGATCATGGCCGATGAAGCACTGCAGGGCCTGGTTCCCTAAATCAATCCCAGCGACGCGCCGGCTGCGGCGGAGTTCTACAAGAAGGCGTTCGGCGCAACCGAGGTCACGCCGATGATGGCCGACGACGGCAAGCGCTACATGCATTGCTCGCTCAGGATCAACGGCAGCCTCCTCTATATGAGCGACAGCTTCCCCGAATACGGCGCGCCGTTCGTCACGCCGCAGGGGTTCAATCTGAATCTCAATGTCGATGATGCCGATTTCTGGTGGAAGCGCGCCGTCGAGGCCGGTTGCACCGTCACCATGCCGCTCGAAAAGCAGTTCTGGGGCGACATCTACGGCCAGCTCAAGGATCCATACGGGATCACCTGGGCCATCGGCATGAGTGCGAGGGACTGAGCCCTATCCACATGTGAACCGCCCCTCGGGTTGACGTATTCGGTCAACACTGCCTAATGCCTCAGGTAAGCTGGGCAGGAAATGTCCCGGGGGGAGGTCTCTAGGTGCAGGCACTTGCCGCCATCATTCGCGCCATCGCGGCGCTCAACCGCGCCATCGGCCTGACGCTGAGCTGGCTGTCGCTAGCCGTGGTGCTGGTTTGCTTCACGGTCGTGGTGCAGCGCTATTTCCTGCACACCACGCAGCTCTGGATGCAGGACCTCTATGTCTGGCTCTCCGGTGCCATGTTCACCGGCGTCGCCGGCTACGCGCTGCTGCGCGACGACCATGTACGCGTCGACATCCTCTACCGGCCGTGGCCGATCCGGAAGAAGGCCATCGCCGACCTTTTCGGCGTCGTGTTCTTCCTCGCCCCCTTCATCGCGGTGGTCGCCACTTATGGCTGGACCTTCGTGGTGCGCTCCTGGCGGTTCTATGAAGGATCGGCCAATATCGGCGGCATGCCGGGGCTGTTCGTCCTCAAGACCTTCATCCTCGTCTTCTGCGCGCTCGTCGGCCTCCAGGGCTTGTCGATGGCGCTGCGCGCCATCCTCGTGCTCAACAACCGTGAGGAGTTGCTGCCGGAAAAGCTGAGATACAAGCGCGGCGACGAACCTGAGGGCACGGAGGCCGTGCTTTGACCTCCATTCTTCTGGGCGAGATCCTCGCCGGAACCATGTTCTTCGCCGTCATTGGCGTCCTGCTGATCGGCTTCCCCGTCGCCTTCTCGCTGCCCGGCACGGCGCTGATCTTCGGCCTCGTCGGCTGGTGGCTCGGCGTCTTCGACCCATCGAACTTCGGCTCGTTGGCCAACCGCTATATCGGCACCATGACCAACGAGGTGTTGGTCGCCGTGCCGCTCTTTATCTTCATGGGGGTGATCCTCGAGCGAAGCGGCATTGCCGAGGCCCTGCTGCTCACCATGGGCAAGCTTTTCGGCAATCTGCGCGGCGGCCTCGGCATTTCGGTGATCATCGTCGGCGCGCTGCTCGCCGCCTCCACCGGCGTCGTCGGCGCCACCGTGGTCACCATGGGCCTCATCTCGCTGCCGGCGATGCTGCGCGCCGGCTACGACCCCAAGCTCGCCGCCGGCGTCATCTGCGCCTCCGGCACGCTGGGACAGATCATCCCGCCGTCCACCGTGCTCATTTTCATGGGCGACATGCTTTCGGGCATCAATGCCCAGGTGCAGATGGAGATGGGCAATTTCGCCCCCGAACCGGTCTCGGTCGGCGCGCTCTTTGCCGGCGCCTTCATCCCCGGCTTCGTGTTGGTTGGACTCTATCTGGCCTGGGTGATCTTCAAAGCCGCGACCGATCCGAAATCGGCTCCGGCAACGCCGGTGCCGCCCGAGGAGAAGCAGCACCTCCTGCGCGAGGTGGCGGTGGCCCTCATTCCGGCGCTGGCGCTGATCATCGCCGTGCTCGGTTCGATCCTCGGCGGCGTCGCAACCCCGACGGAGGCAGCGTCGGTCGGCTCGGTGGGTGCGCTGCTCCT
>DATCRS010000421.1:0-5668 GCA_036568845.1 Devosia sp.
CGTCACCACCGTCTGCCACTCCTGCGCCACCGACAGGATGCGCAGGCCATTGGCCAGGACCGAAATGATGAGGGCGCCGATCAACGTGCCGAGCACGGTGCCGCGGCCGCCGGCAAGCGAGGTGCCGCCGATGACCACCGCAGCGATAGCTTCGAGTTCATAGCCCTGCCCGAGCGCCGGCTGGGCCGAGTTTAATCGCGAGGCGATCAGGATACCGGCAATGCCGCAGATGCCGCCGGCCAGCGCATAGACCGCGATCTTCCAGCGATCGACATTGACGCCGGAGAGGCGCACCGCCTCCTCGTTCGACCCCAGCGCGAAGGTATAGCGGCCCAGCGCCGTGCGGGTGAGGATGAAGCTCGCCGCCGCGGCGACGATGAACAGGATCAGCACGCCGTTGGGCAGCGGTACGATCGGGATGATGTTGCCGACCAGCGAGCCGAGCGAGATCTGGTTGAAGCCGGGCGTCGAGTTGAAATAGATCGGCTTGGTGCCCGAGATCACCAGCGACAGGCCCTTGAGGATCAGCATCATGCCAAGCGTGGTGATGAACGGCGGCACCTTGAGCTTGGCGATCACCGTGCCGGAGAAGAGGCCGCTGGCGGTGCCGGCGAGGATGGCGGCAACGAGCCCGATGGGCAGTGGCAAGCCCCAGTAGGTCAGCACTACGCCGCAGATCACGGAGCAAAACGTCATCAGGGTGCCGACCGAGAGGTCGATGCCGCCGGTGATGATGACCAGCGTCGCTGCGATGGCGAGCACGCCGTTGACCGAAGTCGCCTGCAGGATGGCAAGGATGTTCGCCGTCTGCAGAAAGTTGGGCGAGGCCAGCGAGAAGACGACGAAGAGGGCAATGAGGCCCGAGAAGGCCAGGAGCTTGTGGTAGGCACCCGAGGTCCGGATGCCCGCGAGAAGGCCGGGTTTGGCCGCTGTGTCGGTCGAGCTCATTATGCCACCTTGGTGTCTGGTTCGGGCGCCATGGCGCTTTCGCGCTCGGTGGCCAGCCGCATGATTTCTTCCTGGCTGGCGCCACCAGGCAGGATGCCGGTCAGCCGCCCCTCGCACATCACCGCGATGCGGTGCGAGAGGCGCAGGATTTCGGGCAGCTCGGACGAAATGACGATGATCGCCCGGCCCTGTGCTGCCAGCGCATTGAGGAGCTTATAGATCTCGGCCTTGGCGCCGACGTCGATGCCGCGCGTGGGCTCATCGAAGATCAGGATCTCGCAGTCCCGCAGCAGCCACTTGGCGATGACCACCTTCTGCTGGTTGCCGCCCGAGAGCAGGCGCGCCTCTTGAGTGTCCGAGGGCGTCTTGATGGCGAGCTGCTTGATGTACTTTTCGGCCGCCTGCCGCATCTCACTGTCGCGCAGGATGCCGCCCGTGCCGGTGAAACGCGAGAGCGTCGCCAACGCGATGTTGTTGCGGACGTCGAGCCCGACAGCGAGGCCGAACTGCTTGCGGTCCTCACTGAGGTAGCCGATGCCGGCGCGCACCGCGTCCTGTGGGCGGCGGATGTCGATTTTCTTGCCGTGAACGAAGACCTCGCCCGCCTCGATCGGATCGGCGCCGAAGATGGCGCGGGCGACTTCGGTGCGGCCGGCACCCATCAGGCCGGCAAGGCCTAGGATCTCGCCCTTCTTGACCGAGAGGCTGACATTGCGGATTTCCTTGCCGCGCCTGAGGCCGCGCACCTCCAGCGCCACCTCGGCAGTGCTATTGTCGGGGATCACCAGCGCCTCGTCGGTAAGCTTCCGCCCCACCATCATCGAGATGATGGTCTCGATCGGCGTTTCGGCGGCCGGCACGGTGCCGACATACTCGCCGTCGCGCATCACCGTCACCCGGTCCGAGATGCGTTTGATCTCGTCCATCTTGTGGCTGATGTAGATGATGCCGACGCCATCGGCCTTCAGCCGCGCGATGATGGCGAAGAGCTCGGCGATCTCGCTGTCGGTCAGCGCCGCCGTCGGCTCATCCATGATCAGCACGCGCGAGCGATGCGAGAGCGCCTTGGCGATCTCGACCATCTGCTGCTTGGCGATGGTGAGGTTGCCGACTTGCACCCGCGGATCGAGCGCCAGGTTCATCGACTTGAAGATCGCCGCCGCATCCGCATTGAGCTTGGCTTCATCGAGCAGCCAGCCCTTCCGCGGCTCGCGCCCAATGAAGATATTCTGCGCCGCGGTCAGGTCGCGCATCAGCGCGAGTTCCTGGTGGATGATGCCGATGCCGAGCTTCTGCGCCTCGCGCGGGCTCGCGATCTCAACCGGCCGGCCGTCAAGCCGGACTTCGCCGGCATCGCGCGAATAGACGCCCGAGAGTATCTTCATCAGCGTCGACTTGCCGGCGCCGTTCTCGCCCATCAGGGCATGGACTTCGCCAGGCATGAGGTCGAAGCGGACATCGCTGAGTGCACGGACGCCGGGAAAACCCTTGTCGATGCCGACCATTTCGACGAGCGGGGAAGCCATGCTGAGCGCGACCTCCTCAAGCGCGTTCAATCACATGTGAATGTTCTATTCATAAATGAATGAGTGCGCAAGAGGCTTGCGCCCGACGACCAACCGCCTACGATCAAGCGGCAGAAGTTCACAACCTTCGCTTAGAGTCAGGGTGGCAATGAGCATTGAATTTTGGCTCACTTCTCTCATCGTCGTGGCGTCGCCGGGTACCGGCGTTCTCTACACTCTTGCCGCCGGGCTCTCGCGCGGCGCCCGCGCCAGCCTCTTCGCCGCACTGGCCTGCACGCTGGGTATCATCCCGCACATGCTAGCCGCCATCACCGGCCTCGCCGCCCTGCTGCACGCCAGCGCGCTGGCCTTCGAAATCATCAAATATGCCGGCGTCGCCTACCTGATTTATATGGCGTGGCAGACACTCAAGGAGAAAGGTGCGCTGCGGGTCGACGTGGAGAGCGCGCCGCAATCGGTGCGGCAGGTGATCGTCTCGGGCATCCTCGTCAACATTCTCAACCCCAAGCTCTCGATCTTCTTTTTCGCCTTCCTGCCGCAATTCGTGCCGGCAACCGCCACCGACGCCCTGCCGCGCATGCTGGAGCTGAGCCTCATTTTCATGCTCATCACCTTCGTGGTCTTTGCCGGCTACGGCCTTTTCGCCGCGGGCGTACGTAAGCACGTGATCTCAAAGCCGAAAATCCTCACCTGGATGCGCCGCACCTTCGCCGCCGCCTTCGTCGCCCTGGGCGCCAAGCTGGCGTTGACGGACCGCTGAGGCACATGCTCGTCCTTCGACAAGCTCAGGATGAGGGCTACTGTGAGGACCTCATGGTGAGCCTGTCGAACCACGAGGGCCGGGATCAGACCCGGTAGAACTCGCGGTACCACTCGACGAACCGCCGTACCCCTTCCCTGACCGGCGTGCGGGGGCGGTAGCCGGTGGCGGCTTCGAGCGTTGTCACGTCGGCGAACGTGTTCGGCACATCCCCGGGCTGCAGCGGCAGCAACTCGCGGATCGCCTTGATTCCCAAGGCTTCTTCGATCGCCTCCACATAGGCGGTGAGTTCGGTAGGGTCGTTGTTGCCGATGTTGAAGATGCGGAACGGCGCGTTGCTGGTCGCCGGATCGGGGTCCGACGAGTCCCAGTTGGGGTCAGGCGTTGCGATCTTGTCGCTGGCCCGAATCACGCCTTCGGCGATGTCGTCGACATAGGTGAAGTCGCGGATGTGGTTGCCGTTGTTGAAGAGTCTTATCGGCTCACCGGCAAGGATCGCCTTGGTGAACTGGAACAGCGCCATGTCCGGCCGGCCCCACGGGCCGTAGACGGTGAAGAAGCGCAGCCCCGTCGTCGGCAGCCGGAACAGATGGCTGTAGCTATGCGCCATCAGCTCGTTCGCGCGCTTGGTCGCGGCATAGAACTGCAGCGGGTGGTCGACGCCATCGTGCTCGGAAAAGGGCATTTTGGTGTTGGCGCCATAGACGCTGGAGGTCGAGGCATAGGTGAGATGCGGTACCTCGGCGTGTCTGCAGCCCTCGAGGATGTTGGTGAAGCCCACGAGGTTGCTTTCCACATAGGCATGTGGGTTCTCGAGGCTGTAGCGCACCCCCGCCTGCGCTGCGAGGTGGATCACCCGGTCGAAGGCGTGCTCGGCAAAGCAGCGGCTCACCGCATCGCGGTCGGCGAGGTTTTCCCGCACGAAGCTGAAATCGCCATTGGTGCCCGCCAGCACGGCGAGGCGGGCTTCCTTGATCGCCGGGTCATAGTAGTCGTTGACCACGTCGAAGCCGACGACGCTGTCACCCCGCGCCAGCAGCCGACGCGTCACATGAAAGCCGATGAAGCCGGCAGCGCCGGTAACCAGAACGCGCATCGGAGAACTCCCTGATCCCTCCTAGAGGTTAGGCCGTTTGGCTGCAACCGCGCTTCGGGGGTCTGCGTTTGGTCCGCAGACAAGGAGCCCCATTATGCTCATGAGAGCCGACAGAAACGGAGGGCTGGAGCGGACACTCGCCGCCTGGCGCGCCATGCTGCCGCACTGGAACGCCGAAGCCGACCGCTTCCGCAAGCTGGCGCTCGACGTGCGCGCTGGAGAACCCGTCCAGATCGGCGCGTTCGACGAGGCGGAAACGCTCGTCGAGCAGGTACGTGGCGCGATGGAGCGCGCCGACATGCTGATGACGCTGACGCCGGCCGGCGACCCGCTGCTCTCCATGCTGCTGCGCGCCAGCGCCGAATTCGAGGCGCTGCTGGAGAGTTTTCAGACCACGCTGGAAATGGCCGAGCTCGTGGCTGGCCGCCGTCTGCGCCGCCCGCTGCAGGTGATATCGCATCGCGAGGTCTACGCGGGCTGATGCAAAAGGATGCAGACGTCGCCGAGACGATCCGGCGCACGGCATACTTCTTCTGGGAGCAGGATGGACGGCCCGAGGGGCGCGCCCAGGATTACTGGTTGAAAGCCAAGGAAGCCTATATGCGCCAGCTCGCCTATGACCGCTGGCTCGCTGAGGGAGCGCCCGAGGGCCGTGCCGAGACACACTGGCACGAGGTCGAGGATGAGATCGAAGACGACGGCTAGTAGTTAATCCTCGTTAACCCGAATCCGCCAATGTGCCCCGACCGGCCGAAGGGCCGGAGGAGAGGCGCGTGGCCACAGAAGTGCAGATCGCCCTCCAGCCGCAGGCTGGACAAGACCCCGCAGCGGCGCTCGCCGCCGCGGCGGCGAAGCTTGCGCGTTCGACCCTCGCCGCGCTGATTCAGCAGGCCGGCGAGCCGGTGACCGGCAAGGTCCTGCCGCCGCCCGCCAACCTGCCGTCCGGCTTTGCCCAGGTCGCCGTCGCCCACCAAGTGCTGACGCTCAAGCTTTCGACGCCGCTGCCGGTCGGCACATCGGTGCGTATCGACGTGCAGCCCGCGCCGAGCGGGCCGCCGGCGGTGACCGTGCAGGCTTGGCCGAAGGTAACCCCACCACAGGCGCCCCCCACCTCCCCACAGGCGACCCAGCCGCCTCTGCCGACAGCGCAGCCACACGAAAAGACGAACACCGCGCCGCGCCAGGCTACCCCGGTGCAGCCGGCTCCAACGACGGTAGCCACCACAAGGGCAACGACATCGCCTTTGGCTGCTGGCCCCACCACACCCGCGCCGGCACCGCAGGTGGCCGCCACCGCCGTGCCACCCCGGCCGACCCCATCTTCACCACCGCAATCGG
>DATCRS010000422.1:0-2981 GCA_036568845.1 Devosia sp.
ACGAGCTGGGGCTCGATCTCGAACGGACGACGACCTGCATGGCCGGCCAGGGCAAGTGCAACTTCTGCTACCACATCAAGCCCGAGCGCCTGGCGTAGCCAGCTGCATCAGCGCTCTGACGTTCCTAGGATCCGCTGCCAGATGCGCCACTCCCGGCGCGCATCCGCCTCGGCCCGGTGAGTCACTGGCCATGCCGCTGCTTCGGTTCTGGCCTGCGCCACAAGCTCCGCGATGGCCGCTTCATCATCAGACGCAAGCCGCTGGCGCGCCGCCTCTTCAAAGGCGACTTCGGTGTCGAGCATGCGCAACAGATGCCGCGGCCTGCCGGCGGCCCGCAGCAGCATGCTGAGCCAGTGCCCGTCCCAGGATGGCGCGCTGCAATAGACCATGTTGCCGGCAAAGAGGTCCACCACCCGGTCGCAGACCGCCGCGACGTCCTCACCCTCGCGCTCGAGGACGGCGCGCGAAAGCCCATGCATCACTTCGGCAGACGGGTCCCAGTCGGTCCAGTGCGGCGCCGGCCGGATCAGGTGCCCTTCCCCGCTCCCGTCTTCCAGAACCCAGCCGACCTCGACCGGAAAGCTGAATTTTGAATTGAGCGAGGAAGCCTCGAAATCGAGAAAGACGCGCATGCCGCAATCCTGTGGGCGGCGCGGCAGGCGCGCAAGCGGCTACTTGTTGGTGCGGCCGCGCTGGTTCGGGTTGATGCTGCCATCCGGGCGCGTGTCGTTCATCACGTCGCCCTCCACGGTATTCTCGCCTTCTTCGTCCTCGAAGGTGGTGGTCGTGTTGTCGATGCCGCTCGACTGGCCGATGCCGGGGTTGCCCTTGAGGTCCTGGTCGTTTGGCTTGTGGACATGCGGATGCTGGCTCATCGTCGCCTCCTGGTTGGAGTTACCAAGGAGCCAACGACACCGGACCCCATGCGTTCCCGCGGTACTCAGGGAGAAGCCGGCCAGTACTTGTCGTCGCGGAAGTTGGCCGGCACCGGCGAGTGCCGCTGCAGCGCCGCCGACGCATAGTCGATCTGCAGCTTGAAATATTTGAGGCCTTCCGGCATCGACCGGCCGGTCGCGAAACTGCGGGCCTGGGCCTCGTCATATCCCGCAGCGGCGAGGCGCCGGGCTGCCTCGCGCCGAACGTCCTCGGCATCCGCCGGTCCCCGCACAATGCTGGCGCCGCCCAGCCCGCCTTCAATCACTCGGAACATCGCAACCTCGCCGCTTCTCCGGCGCAACGCATCCCCATTCGCTGCGTTGGCCCTAGAGTAGTACGGAGGAATGAATGACCGGCAAACAGACACACGAACAAAACCAGCGGATCATCAACAAGCAGGAGAATACCAAGGGCACCGACGCCCCACTGCCGGGTGAGACGCTTAAGCACGCGGCCAAGCGCTATCCCAAGCCCGGTCCCGGTGACGCATACAACATCTACGAGGGTGACCGCTCGATCCAGCGTGGCGCCAATCAGGAGAGCGAGCACATGAAGCGGCGGGCGGACGATTGAAAAGGGCCCCGGCGCGAGGCCGGGGCCCTCATCTTGCGATGCGTCGCTTCTAGAACTCGGACCAGTCCTGATCGATCGCCGCGTTGCCGCTGCTGAGATAGGACTGCGCCGCACTCCTCACCCGCGTCTGCACGGCCCTGGCCGACTGCGGCTTCGCCGCCGGAGCCGGCATCGGCGTCGTGGTCGTTGGCTTGCCGCTCAGGGTGAAGACGTCGACGATCCGGTCGAGCTCGTTGGCCTGGGCCTCGGTCTGCTCGATCGACGCATTGATTTCCTCGACCAGCGCAGCGTTGTGCTGGGTCATCTCGTCCATCTGGCGGACAGCGGTCGTCACCTCCTCGATAGCGGAGGCCTGCTCGCGGCTTTCCCGCGCGATGCCGTCGATCAGGGCCGAGTTGGCGCGGATGCCGTCGAGCATCGCCCCGAGCTTGGCGGCAGCGTCGGCGACGAGTCGCGAACCGCCATTGACCTCGGTCGCGCTCTGCTCGATGAGCGCCTTCACCTCACTCGACGCTTCGGCGGCCGACTGGGCCAGGCGCCGCACCTCCACCGCCACCACGGCAAAACCCTTGCCGGCCTCACCGGCGCGTGCCGCCTCGACGGAGGCGTTGAGCGCGAGGAGGTTGGTCTGGAAGGCGATGTCGTCGATGAGGCCGATGATGTTGGAAATCTTGGCCGACGAGGCCGAGATCTGCTCCATGGCGCCAGTCGCCTGCCCCATTACCGCTTCGCCGTCCTCAGCCGCGCGCGCCACCGAGGTGGCATTGTTGCTCGCGTCCGAAGCGCGCTGGGCGTTCTGCAGCACCGTCGTCGCCAGCTGCTCCATCGCCGCGGACGTCTCTTCGATCGTCGCCGCCTGCTTGGTGGTGCGTTCGGAAAGATCGTTGGCGCCCGACAGGATTTCGCCGGTGGCGTTCTTGAGCGTCCGCGACATCTCCTGGAGCTGCCCGACAATGTCGGTCAGCTTTTCAGCTACCGCATTGGTGTCGTCCTTGAGCTTCCCAAACGCGCCCGAATAATCGCCGGTCACGCGCTCCGTGAGTTCGGCCCGGGCGATCGCCGAGAGCACCGTGGTGGTCTCCGTAAGGCCACCATCCACTGTCTCCACCAGAGTGTTGACACTGCTGGCGAGAGCGTTGAGTTCCGGGTCAGGGAACTCGGCGGTGACGCGCTTCGAAAAGTCGCCAGCAATGGCAGCATCGACGACGTTGCCGAAGGCGCTCTGCAACTCGGCCATCATCTGCGTCCGGCTCTCCTGGTCGCGGATGATGCGGGCGGCTTCCGCCTCGGTCATGCTGGCGATCTTGAGGCCGTTCTCACGGAACACTTCGACGGCGCGGGCGAGTGTGCCCACTTCATCGACCCGCTTGGTCCCGGGCACGGTCACCGTGTAGTCGCCGGCCGCCATCGTATCGACGGTACTGCCGAGGCTGCTCAGCGGCTTGCCGACCAGCATCCGCATCAGGATAAAG
>DATCRS010000423.1:0-2865 GCA_036568845.1 Devosia sp.
GAACCGCTTCTGCAGACGCTGCCACAGGGCGGCCAGCGCGCCGGTCCGCTTCTCGTTTGCGATGGGCGTTTCGGCGGCTATCGCTTCGAACACATCATAGGTGGCCATTTCCATTTCTCCTTTGAATCGGTTCAATCAATCGGCACGGACATCCCTTGAACCGATTCAAAATCTAGTCCTCTCCACAGGGTGATGCAAGCGCTAATTGAATCGGTTCAACGAAATTGTTACGTTGAGAGCCGAAAGGAGCACGAATTTGCCCGTCACCAAGCTCGAGCGCGCCGCCAGGCTCGCCGATGTCGCCAAAGCAGCAGGCGTTTCCCAGGGCACGGTCTCGAACGTCTTCAATCGCCCGCAGGTGGTGCGCGAGGAGGTACGCGAGCATGTGCGCGAGGTAGCGCGGCAAATCGGCTATCGCGGCCCGGACCCCAAGGGCCGTCTGCTCCGCGCCGGCAAGGTCAACGCCATCGGCGTCGCGACGTTCGAGCCGCTCTCCTATTTCTTCGAGGATCCGTTTGCCCGCACGCTGATGCAGGGGATTTCCGAGGCCTGCGACAAGGCCGGGGCGGGGCTGTCGCTGGTCTCGGCGCAAAACCCAGAGCGGCTCACCTGGAATGTCGAAAGCGCCTTGGTCGACGGCTTCGTGCTACTCTGCATCGAGGAAGGCGACCGGCTGGTGGAGCTCACCCGGGCCCGGCAACTTCCCTTCGTGGCGCTGGCGCTGGGCAAGCCCGACCCGACCATTTCCGCCGTCGGCTCCGACGATTTTGCCGGCGCCAAGCTGGCGGCCGAGCACATCTGCGGGTTGGGCCATCGCAATATCGCAGTACTGGCACTGGAATTCGTCGACGACCGCTTCGGCTGGATCGGCCCGCGGGAACTGGAGGGTGCGGTCTATTCGACCTCACGCGATCGCCTGCTCGGCTATTTCGAGGTGCTGGAGGCGCATGGTGTCGACACCTCGAAGGTGCCGGTGTGGGAGACGCTCAACGACATGGCGACGACCGCGGCAGGACTGGAGGCAGTCTTCGCCAAGGGCGAGCGGCCGACGGCGCTCCTCTGCATGTCCGACCGGGTGGCACTCTCTGCCATCGAGTGGCTGCAGGCGCGTGGCCTCCGGGTGCCCGACGATGTTTCGGTCATCGGTTATGACGGCATTCCGGAGGGCGAGACCTCGCGCCCAAAGCTCACCACGGTGAGCCAGCCTATCGTCGAGATCGGCCGCCGCGCCGTCGAGATCATCCTCGACGGCGCCGACGAGGTGCGGCGCGAGACCTTGCCGGTCGAACTCATCGTGCGCGACAGCACCGCGCCGTCTAGGGCTTGAACCGGCCATCCTCGCGCGGCAGCGGCTCCAGCCAGATGGTGCGACGGCGACCCTCGATGCCGTCGTGCACGTCCGCCCAGGCCACCCCGATATCGCGCAAGAGGTGCGCATCGAGGTGGGAAATATCCTGAAAAGCCTTCCGCTTCAGCGCCGCCACACGCATGCGGGCAAAGAGGGTGCGCACGCGGGCGAAGGGGCGTTGCCGGCGTTTGCCGTCGGCTATGCCCGGATCGTCAATGTCCAATGTCGTCATGTCTCGAAATCTCCAAAAAAAATGGGCGGTGATCGGCCGGGCGGCGTGGTCCCCGCCAGGGTCGGGCCGAAGCCGCTCAGGCTGCCGCTTCAGGCATCACGTGCGCGCAGATGGCCCCGATATGCCGGTGGTCTGTGCCGCAGCAGCCGCCGATGACGCGGAGGTTGGGCAGCAACGGCATGATGCGTCCGTAGCGCTGGGCGAGATCGCGCCAGTCGCCGACATCGAGCACCTCGGAGTCGTCGAGTTCCGCATGGCTCTTCATCGAAGCATTGGCCCGCAGCCCGCCGATGCGGTCGATCCAACGTGCGCCATGCCGGACGGTAGCGGCGAAGTGGATCGGATGGACGCAGTTGAGCATGAAGTAGGCGACATAGCCGCTGGTGGCGGCGTCGACCTCTTCGATGGCGAGCCCGAGCGGCTTGCCACCAGGCAGGTTGCCGTCGGTCTCGAGCGTGAACGAGAGCACGACCGGCAGGCCGGCGGCCTTTGCTGCCCGCGCGATGCCGACGGCCTCAGGCACGTTGGTGAGGGTATAGGCGGTGACGTAGTCCGCCTTGGCCTCGGCAAAGGCGCGGACCTGCGGACCGTGATAGAGCTCGGCCTCCTCGACCGTCATCTTGCCGTCGTACTTCCAGCCGTCGCGGCGCGGACCGATGACGCCGCTCACCAGCGAGCGGACACCGGCCGCGGTGAACTCGGCCTGCATCTCGCGGCAGAAACCGATGGCGTCGATGTTGTTTTGCCGGAGTTTTGCTGCATCGTAGCCGACATGTGCGCCCCAGTCGGCGCTGGCGCGCCACGTGTTGGTGTCAAAGACAAAACCCTTGCCGGCCCGTTTGGCGATATCGATGTAGCGCCGGAAGTATTCACGCATCTTCGCGCGGCCGGCTTCGCTGTCGGTGAGCAGAAAAGCAGAGAAATTGGGCAGATCCTGACCTTCATTGAAGATCATATGCGTTTCAAAGCCGCCATCGGTCACGAAGATTTCGCCCGAAAGCTGCGGCAGGACGCGGTGAGCGTCATACATGACAGTCTCCTTGGTGCTTGATTGGCGGCTGGTTCAGGGATATTCACGGGCCGCGGGGTGGCGCTCTTGTGACCTGACCGGGGCCTGCGAAACTAGCGGGCACGTGGTCAAGTTCTGAGACAACGCAATTTTTGCTAGCAGTCGCAACGGTTTACGCGACGCCAGCGGCACAACAGAGCCATGGCGCAGGGCGGACGGGAGCCCGAAAACCGTACCGGCGGTACAGTAAAGTTACGAGGGAGCACACCCATGGGT
>DATCRS010000424.1:0-7358 GCA_036568845.1 Devosia sp.
AGGCCGGCGATGAACACCGCCAGGATCGCGAAGATCAGCATGCCGTACAGGCCCGAGCCGACGCCGCCAAACACGACCTCGCCCAGCTGCATGTTGACCAACGGCACCATGCCGCCAAGCGGCGTGAACGAGTCGTGCCACGAGTTGATGGCACCGCAGGACGCATCGGTCGTGATGGTGGCGAACAGGCCCGACTCGGCGATGCCGAAGCGCGTCTCCTTGCCTTCCATGTTGCCGCCGGGCTGGGTCGCCGTGACGGACTGGTCGACGCCGAGCGCTGCGAACTGCGGATTGCCCTGCTGCTCGAAGTGCATGGCCGCGACGGCGCCGACCACGAACAGCACGAACATCGCGATGTACACCGTCCAGCCCTGGCGACGGTCCTGCACCATCCGTCCGAACGCGAAGCACAGGCCGCCGGGGATCAGGAAGATCGACAGCATCTGCACGAAGTTCGTCAGGGGCGTCGGGTTCTCGTACGGATGCGCCGAGTTGGCGTTGAAGAAGCCGCCGCCGTTGGTGCCCAGCATCTTGATGGCTTCCTGAGAAGCGACCGGGCCCATGGCGATCGTCTGGTGGTCGGACGACTTGTCCTCCATCACCGGCGCGCCCTTGGCGTCCTTCAGCGGCTGGCCATCGGCGCCCAGCTTGGGCTCCTGCCACTTGTTGACCTCGAGCGTCGGGACGTCCTTGTACCCGTCGAAGTTCTGGATGGAGCCTTGCTGGACAAGGAAGGCCGCGTAGATGAACGACAGCGGCAGCAGGATCCACAGCGTCACACGCGTGAGGTCGACCCAGGCGTTGCCGATGCCGTTGATGGAATGGCGGACGAAACCGCGGATCAGCGCGATCACGACGACGATGCCGGTGGCGGCGGAGAAAAAGTTCTGCACCGCCAGGCCGGTCATCTGCGTGAAGTAGCTCATCGCCTGCTCGCCGCTGTAGCCTTGCCAGTTCGTGTTGGTCACGAAGCTGATGGCGGTGTTGAACGACGAATCCGGCGAGAGGTTGGCCATCGCCTGCGGATTGAGCGGCAGCCACAGCTGCACGCGCTGCAGCAGGTAGACGACGAGCACGCCCAGGCCATTGAACAGCAGGATGGCCAGTGCGTACTGCAGCCAACCCATGTCGACGTCAGCCTTGACGCCGCACACGCGGTAGAGGACGCCCTCGATCCGGTTGGCAAGCTTGAACTTGCCGTCCATCACGTCGGCAATGAGGCGCCCCATGGGAAGAGCCAGCAGCAACAGCACCGCGCTGTAGGCCACCAGCAGGATCCAGGCATGACTGGTCACGAGAATTTCTCCGGGGAAAGCAATGCGACGATCAGATAGACCAACAGGCCGACCGAGACCACGCTACCGAGCACATAGAGCCAGGTCATTTGGATCCTCCGACGAGCGACGCGCAGCCGCGGGCCATGCCGGCGATCAACAGCCAGAACACGACAGCGAGCGCGATATAAACGACATCCATGGGACGCCCTCCTTTGACGATGCATGGATCGTAGAAATTGGCGCGTCAAGATGTCGGTAAATTTCCGGGGCTTCGTATAAAGATCGCGTATACAGCCGCGCGGGTGCTGCGCCCTCGTGCCCGCCCTTATGCCTTCTTTATGCATCGACGCGGATGTCGATGCGGCTCTCCGGCGACTGCTACGCTCGGGCGGCCGGCGGCACTGCCTCGTAGAGGAGCGCGGTAAAGGCCACGAAAGCCGACGACAGCAATTCGAGGCGCGATTTCGGCTGTCGCTTCGGAGCCGGCGGTAAGGGCCTGCGGTCGAAGATTCATGCCTCAGCGGCGGGCGAGAATCGCACCATCCCATCGCAGGCGGGCCAGTCTGCCGGTAAGCCGGCTGTCGCGACCGTCAGCTTATGGCCGCGTGCCGGCCTCGCCGGCGGGTAGATGCGGAGGCCTATTGGCCGTCATGGTGAAACTCTTCCCGGCCGCCGTCCGGCCACGCGTAATCAGGAATCACGTGCTCTGGCTGATCGCCCCTGCGTGAGGCGCGCTCGTAGTCTGACCAAAGGACACCACCGACAAGCAGCAGCCCGAAGATGGGAAGCAGCCAGACCAGCACGATCTGTACGGTCTTCTGGCGAGAGTCGTAGAAGCCGCTGCGGCCAACCGCATATGAACCAATGATGTTCGCGACGACCAAGATCGTCGCCATTGCTGCGAAGACTATTTGCCCGTTCACGACCTCGGCTCCCTGGCGCCAAGCTTTGCCAGCAGTCAGCTGAAGGCCGCCATTGCGCGAGGACCGCTCATGGCCGACTGGAGCCGGTAGGATGACGAGTCTCCGTCAACACCTGCCAGCAAGCGATGCAAGTCAGGAAGATTCTGCCCGAAGAGTACGAACAAGCGCGCCTCCTCCTGGAGGCAAACGACTGGGGGCCACGGGTTCAGAACCCCGAGCTCTTCGGCGAGCTGGTTGCGCGCTCCCACGTTGCGCTGGTGGCGGTCGAGGACAACGCGGTCGTCGGCTTCCTGCGTGCGATTTCGGATGGCATCTTCAATGGCTACATCTCGATGGTCGTCGTGGCACGCGAGTGCCGGGGGCGGGGCATCGGTACGGCCCTGGTGCAACAGGCTATGGGCGACAACGACCGCATGACCTGGGTGCTCCGCGCCGGCCGAACCGGTGTGTCGGCTTTCTACGAGAGGCTCGGCTTCTCGCGATCGGAAGTGGCGATGGAGCGTCCCGGCAAGCGGCGGTAGCAATCAGGGCCGCCCCAAGGCGCGGTCAGCCCTGGCTGGCTTCATGCTGGCGAATGTAGTCCGCAACGGGCAGCGCTGTTCCTGTGGCGACTACGGTGCCACCCACGCCGACCAGTCAGGGGTGACGCCGTCGGTGGACGAGCTGTTGGCGGTGCTGGCCGCCGAGGATGACTGGTACGCTTGAGGAGCCTGGACCCGACCGACCGCTATCGAAGCTCTCCATGCCCGCTTTCCGGACCACCCGGCGCACGCTCCTGCAGCTGATCGGCAGCCTGCCGATCTTCCGGCTGACGCCAGGCCGTGCCGCCGATACCTTCACGCTCGTCCCGGCGCTCGAGACCGGCCCGGTGATGCGCTATCGCCTCGAATCGCAGGTGCTGCGCGACGGCGCGATCGCCCATCGCTCGCGTTCGACGGTGACGCTCGAGATTGTCGATCGAGTCGACGACGGCTGGCTCGCGCGTTGGACCGCGGCGGGCAGCACGCTGCTCGCCGCCGATCCACGCGTCCGCCCGATGCATGGAGGCCATGCAGACCGCGCGGACTTCATCGTCGACACGGCCAGCGCATGGCCGGTTCGCGTCAGCCATGTGCGACGGGTCTCGGCCGCCGGACGCTCGCGCGTCGACTCCGTCGAGCTCACTCGGCTCGCGGATCCGCTGGCGAGGACGTGACAGGTTTCGGAGGTTCATCTTTCATCGATGAACGCTTGGGTGCCACTGGCCGCGAGGTCCGGGACAACCATGCTGCGGCCGCCAACGCGCCGGTCCACGCAAGCGATTCCATCACCCGATGCGTCCATGTTCAATTTAATACGAATCACGATTCAACGCGTCAGGAAAGAACGCCTGGCGCAAGTCGCCGGCAGCCTGACCTTCACGACGCTGCTGTCCGTCGTGCCACTGCTCGCAGTCAGCTTTGCGCTCCTGTCCCGCTTCACGGCCTTTCACAGGTTCGAGCGCGCGATCAACGAGTACGTGATGAAGGGCATGCTTCCGGCTGACATCTCGCGCACCATCCTCGGCTACTTGAGCCTGTTCGCAGCGAACGCGCGCGGCCTGACGTGGGCGGGGGGGCTCTCTCTGCTGGTGACGGCCATCGCCTTGCTTCTCACAGTCGAGAATGCGCTCAACCAGATGTGGCAGGTGAAGCGGAATCGGCCGTTCCCGAGACGGGTCGGCATGTACTTGCTGATGTTGACTGCAGGCCCGCCCGTCCTGGGACTTGGTCTTTGGGTCACATCGTACGTGCTGGGTATGTCGATGGGCATCATCGAGGAGCTCGCGCCGTCGCTGTCATTTGTGCTCGGCATGGGGCCGCCCTTGCTCAGCATGACAGCATTGACTGCGCTCTTCCACTTCGTGCCGAACGCCAAGGTTCCGTGGCGCCACGCCATCGCCGGCGGCTTGATCGCGAGCGTCGCTCTCGAATTGGGAAAGCGTGGCTTTGCGGCCTACCTCGTCCAACTGCCGACGTACAAGGCAGTCTACGGTGCCTTCGCGGCGTTTCCACTCTTCTTGCTCTGGATGTACTTTTCGTGGCTGGTGACGCTTATCGCGGCCATGGTTGCCTCCAACCTGGCGCTCAAGCCGAGGCGCACGAGCAAGGACGGGGCGGCGGCGAGCGCATCGGCGCGGCGGGCGACCCCATGATGCGGCAGTTGCCGGCCAGAAGCGGGTGGTCCCGACTGGCCGCCATGGAGCAGCGATGCTGCCCACGTGACCGACTTGCGTCAGCCCGGGGCCAGCTGCTGCTTCGTGTTCATGGGCGGCGATCGGAAGATCGCACACTGAACAGATCGCGCCGTGGGAGCACCGACCCGGCGAGCGGGCCGTCGAAAAGCGCCACTCGGAGGGCAATGCCGACGAGCGCCGCGCTCGGCGGCACCAGCGGGCGCTCTTGCAGGGTGCGATTACCAGGCGCGCCTGGCAATTCCCTGAACCACATTGTCGGGCGGATTGGTCTGGATCATCCGGATCGTCTCGCCGCGCGGCGGGTCGACGTAGATCCTGTAAGCCACGCTGTTGGCATCCGAAAACTGCACCGTGCCGGTGCAATCGGCGTTGACCGTGTAGACCCCCGGAGCGCCGACAGGCGGCTGCACGATGGCACCCGTGTCGCCGAACGGGTTCGCGAGGGTCACGGCCGGCGTGGTCAGCGTCCCGTCGCCATTGAAGTGCAGAATCTCGAGGATCGCCTTGGGCACCCAGGGCGTTCCGGGCGGACTGCCGGCGACCCGCGTGAAGCCGGACGCCGTGAGCGCATATTCACCCTTCAGCACGATTTCGGCGCACCCGTTCGCCGTGTGGGCGGCGGCGAGGCCGGGCAGGCCGAGAACGAGTGGCAGAAGAGCCACCAAGGCGGCTTGACTTGATCCGTTGACGCTCATCGCTGATCTCCCTGGTTGGAAAATGCCCGCCGCGGTATGCGGCGCGCAGGGAGTCGAAAGGTAGCGCGAGACAGCTCGATCGTTCATGATCATGTCCTGATGGTTTTCCGATCTTTTTCGGATCGATCCAGGCCAGGCAGGGACGATGCTGAACCAAGGGCAGGAGACGCCGATTTTCTCGACGGCGACCGCATCCATCTTCACCGTGGGAGCGCTCACCGTGCGACCCGCTCCCCGCGAGCTGGAAGGCCCGGGCGGCGTGGTGGCGCTCGAACCGCGAGTCATGCAGGTCTTCCTCGTGTTGTCGGGGGCGGGCACCGAGGTCGTCTCCCGCCCCGCGCTCCTGGCCGCGTGCTGGCCGGGGATCGTGGTCGGGGAGGACTCGCTCAACCGGGCAGTCGCCGAATTGCGAAAGGCGCTACGTCAAGCGGATGCCGGCGTCCATGTCGAGACGATTGCCAAGACCGGCTATCGCCTGAGCATCGAAGCGCCCCATGCCGCTGCGACACCGGAGCCAGCGTCCATCGAGTTCGCGCCGGGCGACATGGCGCCGGCCATGCCGCCGCTGATCGCGCCCGGGTCATCTTCACGCCGGTCATTCCCCGCGCGGCGCGCCGTCCTGTTGGCCATGGGGGCGGGCGCGGCTTGGCTGGGAGGCTGGGCTGCCCGGCGATGGGCGGTGGCGGACGACGAGGGCCGGGCCGAGTCCCTGGTCATGCAGGCTGCGGCAGTCATGCGGGACGACCGGTGGGGAACGATCGACCCCATGGTGCTCCTGCGGGAAGCCATCCGGCTCCGGCCCCGCGACGCCAAGGCCTGGGGGCTGTACACGCTCGCCTGCCGCGACATGGCGCGTTCGGCTGCCGAGCCGCCCGCGTTCGCCGCCATCTCCGATTGCCAGGTCGCTGCCAAGCGGGCCTTGGCGCTCGATCCCCAGCAGGTCGACGCCTTGACCGCGCTCGCGACGCTCGAGCCCTTCTACGCGAACTGGCTGCAGTCGGAGCGGCGCCTGTTGGATCTGGTACACCGCTTTCCCGACGAGGAAGCGCCAATGGTCGAGCTGGCGGACATCTACGCGTCGACCGGGCGAAGCGCCGACAACCTGAGTGTCCGAGAGCGATTGGCGAAGCTCGAACCGACGTCGCTGCGATACGCGCTCGACGCCTTGACCGCGGCCTTCATGGCTGGCGACCGGAGCCAGCAGACGCTCCGTCTGGCGCACATCCTTCAGACCTGGCCCGCTGACAATGCCCAAATCAAGCAATTGCAGTTCCAGTTCCTCGGATTCACCGGCCACCCGGCGCAGGCGCTGGATCTGGTCCGGTCCGATGGCGATCCGGGCGCCAACGCCCCGCGGGTCTTCTCAGCGCAGGTCGCCGCCTTCAAGGCTCTTGCCGGGCTCGATACCGTCAACGCAGCGGTCGAGGCCTGCCTGGACGCGGCACGCTACCGGCAATCTTCCGCGGTGCAGATGATCCCCTTGCTCGCGTTCCTTGGCGCGGTCGACGACGCGTTCGCCGTGGCCGATGGCTACTATCTTGATCGCGGACCGGTGAAGGTGCCGCACAAGTTCGGCAGGGCAGAGCCGTCGATCGTCGAAATGCGGGAACGCATGACGACGTGGCTCTTCGTGCCGACGGCCCGATCACTTTGGCGCGACCCACGCTTTCGCTCGCTGTGCAAGGAGATCGGGTTGGTCGACTACTGGCGTTCCGCGGGCATCAGGCCCGACGTACCGGGAGTGGCTCTGCCGTAGTGCCGGCCGCCGCGGGTGATAGGGAGCAGCCATCACACGAAGCAGTTCTGCCGAATCGCCCGGCAGGCACCGGCCCGGCGGGCGGCGTGCGCATCTATCCGAAGACCAGGAACTCGAGAGGCGACCGATTGTTTCCGACCCGCGCAAAACTGGAGAGTACAGTTCGCCACCGAGGGATCGTAATGGACGACGCCATCGAGATCGCGGAGCCGACGGGATTTGGCTACCGCGGCATCGTCAGTTGACTGGCCGCTGGACGGCCAACAAAGCATGCCCAACATTGCTAACGTATTCAAAGCTGAAATCGCGAGGCTGGCGCGCAAGGAATTGCGAGGCAGCACAGAGGGCTTGAAGAAAGCCGTCGCTGCGCAGCGGTCTGACATTGCCAATCTGAAGCGTCAGGTGCAGGCATTGGAAGCGGTCGTCAAGCGGCTGGCCAAGGGTGCAGATGCGGCTCAAGGCCGTACCAGGAGCCGGGGCGCTGTCGAACCC
>DATCRS010000425.1:0-20060 GCA_036568845.1 Devosia sp.
GAGCCGTTGCCGAAACGCCGCAAGCCGTGCTTCGTCGAGCAGGTCGCCTTCGCCGACATCGAGCAGAACGAGCCGCGGCGGCGCCTGCTCCACAAAGGGCGTGAGACTATCGAAATCGCGCTCCTGGCTCAGCACCCTTCCAGCGGCGCTGGCCAGCTGGGCAAGGCGCGCGGACAACTCCGTGTCGGGCGAGATCAGCACAATGTCTTTAGGGGTGGTGGTACGCAGAACTGAAACCATCAAGAAAAAGAACCCTGGCTAGGGAGCGGTGGATTTGAGATCCTCGCCCGTGACGGTGCTGATCATGCTCGGCATGGTCAGATTTGCAAAGCCGAGCAATCCGCCGAGGAAGAAGAACTGAAATGGGTGCCCGACGATGCTGACGCGGATTGTGGGCACGGCGCCACCCGGCCGCGTCCAGAAGCCGAGGCCGGTGGCGATGTATTCGATGCGGACTTCGCTGCGGGCCAGCCCAGGAAAGAAGTCGAGCATGCCCGGACGGTTGGCGTCGCCATCGAGGATGAGATCGAAGTTGGCCTGACTGTAGGTGGTGTTAGCGCAGGTACCAGTCGTGCAGCGACAGGCGAGCGCGTTGCCGACCGTATAGTCGCATGCATAACCATAGGTATTTGCGGCAACCGGTGCCCCGGCATTGGCCAGGTTCGCCGGCGCACCAGCCTCGGCCGTTAGGCCGAGCGCGACCGGCGAAGAAATAGATGCGAGCCGGGCACCGACCTGCACGGCCTTGGTGGCGGCGTTCCACTGATAGAAGGCGTATCCGAAGTCGACGAAGCCTAGCACGAGCGTCAGCAGGAGTACGATGACGATCGACATCTCGACCATCGCTGCGCCAGCCGTGTCGATCAGGAACCGCCGCAGCATCGTCACCACCCGAGCACCCGCTCTTGGTGGGTCGCGGTCAGCGTCAGGGGGCTGAAGCCGATGAAGGTCAGCAATCCCGTGCCAACATACTGGCAGCTCGTCGTTACCTCGACGACTTCGACAGTCGTGGACTGTGAGAGATAGTCGCGTAGTAAGGTGCCGGGATTGATGGCGGGCACAGAGGTTGGATAGGAAACGGTGACGCTGGCGGGCGCCCATGTGGGGGTACAGGTACCCACCCGAACGGCCCCGGTGCCATCGGCAGTGGCCGTGACTGCAATGTTCGCCGCAGCAGCTCCACAGCTGACCTTGTCGGCCGCTACGCGCACGCAGCGCGCGACGTAGCGCGCGCCATCAGCGATGCCAGCCTCCAGCATCAGCTTCGTGTGAAGCGCATTGGAAAATTCAAAGACCCCTGCGGCGAGGGTGAGCATCAGCGGAGCGACGATGGCCATCTCGACCAGAGCGGCGCCGCTCTGGTCTATCCGCAGGCGCGATGTTAGCCCTCGCAGACTCATTGGCCCCTCACCGATAGAGCTGCGCTTCGTCGTGCAGGAAATTGCCCATCGTGCCACGCCCCTTGGCTCCGGCAACATCGATCACCTCGAACCGGATCGGCTTCTCGGCGGCGGTCGTGTCGTCGTCGCCCTTCGTCTTGTCCTCTTTCTCGACGGGGTTGGTGAGGAAGATGCTGACATAGCCGTCGGGCTGAAGCGCCGTCTGTCCGGCAATCTTGGTGGCATTCGCTTGGCAGTTGACGATTGCTGCGACGATGATGCGGCGGTCAACGCCTGGAGGCACGCCTGCCGGATCAGTCAACGTCACTGACTTCTTATCGTAGCAGGTCGGAACGCCGGTTTCGCCGTTGGGCTTACCGCCGGCATGGTCACCGACCAGGTTCTGCGCGATCTCATATCTATAGACGTCATAGCGGGACGGCGGCCGGTTGTTTGCGACGGGATTTGATTGGCTGGCAATCGTCGGCATGGTGCTGCCGCCGTGGTTGAGGGCCCAGTATCCGGAACGATTCCACCCATCGCCGCTGACGCCGACTTGGTCCGAGTAATAGGTGCCGTTCCCTCCTTCTGGAAATCCCATTGCGGAGCCGTCCGTCGCGGATGTGAACTTGCCGCAGTTCGATTTGTCTGCGCCTTTGCGGACATTGGCCGCTGGACGATAAGCAGGGTCAGACTTAGACGAAGAAAGGGAACCCGAGTAGATGTCGAAGCGGACATTGAGGCCGGTGTTAACATGGCCCAATGTGACACCAGTCTTGGTTGTCACCGTGTATTGCTCATAGCATTGGCCGCCGTTGCCTTTGGCGAAGGCTTCCCGAAGCGGCATCTCCGTCTGTAGCAGCCCGAAATTTCCGGGGCCGGGCGCACTACTCGTCTTCAAGGCTCGGAACTCGCGGCTGTAGGTCTGACCCGCAGCAAAGGCGTCTTGGATTGAGGTGCCGGCAGCCTCGAACGGGTTGCATATGAACATGGGCGTCGCATCGCACACCGAGCGCTTGAAGCCCGCGACGGCGGTCGCCCCAACGTCGAAGCTGTCCGTACTGCCCAGCATGGTGGCGGGAAAGATAGTGGCAAACCCGGTCGGCTTGACGGTGACCATGACGAACCGTGCAAGCAGAGCATTCGTCGTCGAGTAGTCGTTTCCATCTGGGTCGAGGCCATCCTCATCCAGCGCGACTGAGTCAGCGGGCAACCGGTTCAGATAGATGTGGTCGATGTCACCAATCACCAGTGTATGCGGTCCGGCGGTAGAGAGACGGCTCTCGTTGGCGACTAGATTGGCAAGGGCACGATCGGCTCGGGTGATGGCATCCGACGTTCCGTCCAACTCCGCCGCTCCGGCCAGCGCAAAGGCGTCGGCGGCCTTCTGAAGGTCGTTGTGCAGGTTGTTGACCCGCGACATGTCGACGGTGAGAAGGGAGAACCCGATCAGCACCGGAATGAGGATGGCAACGAACACCATGGCCTGGGCGCGGTCATCCCGGAGAAAGCGTTGCAGCAGTGTGGGCGATCGGTTGTTCGGCATTTCCTGGTGCACCGAGCGGCGACGCACACGTCCGACCTTGCCCGTCAGGGCGTCGGGCTGGCTGCGGGCGTGGCGCTCGCCTCCTCTTTCGGGACCACGCTGCCATCGCGCCCCAGACCCTTGACGTTGTAGCGCGACTTGCTGGTGGCGAAGGCGGTTTCGCGTTCGAGATTGGCCCGCACCGCGTTGCCGCCATGGACCGTCACGCCCTCGGAGCGGTTGAGATAGGTGCAGCCGGCCAGCGCTGCCGGCAGGAGGATCGCCAGCAGGACGGCGGGAGACTTGCGGAGCGAATGGGTCATGGTCATGGCTGCCGCTATGGCTCGAGGTCGATAATGTGCCCGAAGGGGCCGACAATGCCTTCGCCCGTTTCGTAACGGCGGACCATCTTCTTGGTCACCTCCAGTTGTCCGAGGAGGAAGAATTCCGGATCGTTGCTCGTCGCCGTGCGGTCGAGTGGCGTCTCCGCGACCATCCCGGGCGTACTGGGCCGCACCAGCCGCGGGGTGACGATCACCACCAGTTCGGTCTCTTCCTTTTGAAAGCTGGAAGAACGGAACAGCGCGCCGAGGACGGGGATATCGCCGACCCAGGGCAGCTGGTTCTGCACCTTGCGGTTTGTCGCCTGCAACAATCCGGCAACCGCGAAGCTCTGGCCATCGCGCAGCTCGATTACAGAATCGAGGTTGCGCGTGGAGAAAACCGGATCGCCGGTCGCAGTGAACCGCGTGACCTCGCTTACTTCGGGCGACAGGCGCATCTGGATGCGGTCGTCGCCGAGCACCACCGGCACGAACCTCAGCCGAACACCGAACTCCTTGTACTGCAGCGTCACGCCGTCCGCGCCGGCGACGCGTATCGGCACTTCGCCACCGGCGAGGAAGCGCGCCTCCTGACCGGACATCGTCGTAAGGTTAGGCTCAGCGAGCGTACGAACGAGCCCCTTGGACTCAAGGGCGTTGATAACCGCATAGAGGTTGAAGCCCGTGCCACCGGAGATGATCGTGGTGATGAAGGTGGCGAAGGTCCGCGCCGTTCCGTCCACGGTAGGGCCGAAGACGCCGTTGCCGTCGTCTCTCAGTACCTGGTTGCCGATGACGCCGCTGGGATTGCCGGGGCCAAGGTTTGCCTGGTTGGCATTGATGCCATTGCCCCAGTTCCAGTTGACGCCCAGCTCGCGGCCGGCATTGCGGCTCGCCTCGAGGATACGAACCTCGAGGTTGACCTGCTGCACGTCGGCGAGGGTGATGGTGTTGACAATCGGTTCGGTCGTATACTGGCCGGCAACCATCAGAACCTTGGCCATGGAATTGGCGTCCGGCACCGTACCCGACAGCCGCACGCGGCCATTGGCAGTGCCCACCTCCACCTTACTGCCCGGAACCACCGCGCGGATGGCGCGCGAAATGTCGGCCGTGTCGACGCTCACCTCGACTTCGATGAGCCCGACCGGAGCGCGATTTTTGGCCGAGAAGAGGTTGATGGTCGTGCGGCCGAGGGCAACGCCGACGATGTAGAGCGACTGGTCGGTGACGGGCTGGGCGTCGGCGATCTTGGGGTCGGCGACCACCAGCTGGCCCACCGCCTCGCTCATCACCACGGTGACTGACTGCGACTGCGGCAGCTTGATGCGCAGCACAGAGGTGGTCGAGAGATCGTAGCTGATATTCTGCGCCGCGGCAGGGTCGGGCAGCATTCCGAGGGCCAGCGCCGCGATCAGCCAGGCGAGAAGCCACCCGGCTGCCCTGCTTCGTTCGAAAAGACCCGTCCGCATCGTCGTCCCCCGGATACGCCTGGACTTCCGCCGCTGCCTACTTGGCGAGCGGCACTTCGTAGACTTCCTCGACCATGCCCCGCACCACTCCGACCGAGGCAAAGCTCGGGCGGAGGAACTCGGTGTCGACGACCGGTTCGAGCGGTCCGCCCTGCGCCTCCACCGGCGCGGGACGGCTGTTGTTGAGATCGTTGAGGGTCACGCGCTGTGTCGCCTCGCTGATGCTGCCGGCCACTTCGCGCAGCGCCAGCGACAACGTGCCCACGGTTCCGGCGAGCGTCAGCTTCTGCGCGTCGAGCGTGGCGACTTCGAGTGTCACCGTCTTGACCACGGTGGCATCGGCCTTCTGCTCGTTGGCTGTCTGGTCGATGGCGAGGACCTTCACGTCCTGCAGCAGCACATCGACATACGCGTTGTCTCCCTGCGTGCGGGAGAGGAGGATGTCGACGCGGTCGCCCGGCAGCACGAAGCCGGCCACGCCGAGCACGTCGTTGACGCGAATGGAGAGCGCCTTCATGCCCTCGGCGAGCGTCGCCGAAAGGGTCGCGCGCTGGCCCGGGCCGGTGATCTTCCAGTCGATGATCGGTTCATTGGCGCCGATCGGCGTCAGCACCTGGCGCTCGCCGAGCTTGGCATCGAGCAGCGCCGTGCGGGTCTTGAAGCTGCCGGCCGGCAATGCCGAGGCAGTCCACGGAATCTCGCGGGTGTTTTCCGGCGTCAGGCGGTCGCCGAAATTGAGCGGCACGGCTGCGACCACGATCATGTCTTCCGCCTGCAGGTTGGACTTTACGGCGGCGGCGTTCGACGATCGATCGCCCAGCCAGATGTTGGAGACAAATACGGCGGCCACACCGAAGACGACCGCCAGGGCCAGCATGATGAATGTGTTCGCTCGCATCGACGTACTCCAAAATTACAGGTCGAGAGAGGAGGGCGGCGGGCGCCGTGGCGCCCGCCGAAGTTCACGGAGTGCAGGGGGTGCCGCTGTTGGTATCGAGGCTGGTGCAGAGGTCGGAGAACTGGGTGCCAACCCAGGTTCCAATCGCGACAACGACCGCGATTGAGGCGACAGAGATGATGCCGATGAGGATCGAGTACTCGATCATGGCGGCGCCGCTTTCTTCCTCGCGGAAGGCGCGGGCGATGTTCGCGAGCTTCTTCATAACGCTATTCCCTCAGATAAAGACCCGGCGGGCGGCGCATCGGCTCAGTCCTCTGCGTCCCCGTCTATCAAAGTTAATAAATCCTTAATAATCAAGGAGTCAACGAAACTGATTCGCGCTCCGTTCTGCAAAAATCGGCCTATCGCCAAGCATCGACGCGCAATTGCTTGCCGCGCCTAGCAAAAATGCGGATTCACCATTTTACCAGATCGCGGTACTTTCAATTGGGTGCGTATCCGCCTCATCGGACGTAGTATAAATGGCCCGCGACCTTGGTGTATAACTTGTGGCGACCGAGGTCTCTAGTGCAGGCGACTTTGGTCCCCATCCGCTCCGCCGGCCAAGCATCAATTGAGAATCCCGTGCAGTTGTGGCAATAAAGAGAACGCGTGCTGATGAGCGTTTCGGGCAATGTGGGGTCGATTTACAGGCGAAAAGCAGAGCCGGCCGGAAGTGGGTCCGGCCGCGCATAGCGCCGCTATGGTCCCGGCGGAGCCAATCAGTCTCGCGCCCGTCAACAGCGAGCCGCCCCGCACGGACTATCGCCAGTCCGACGCCTACTTGTCGCTGAAGGTGGATTTGCATCATCACCTGGTCGACAAGTTCAACCTGGCTACGTTGGAGCAGGCAAACGTCGAGCAGCTGCGGAACGACATCCGGCCAGTCGTCCGCGAATACATTCGCAGCAACAGCATCCCGCTCAATGCGCCGGAGATAGACGGCCTCGTATCTGACACGGCCGATGAAATGCTCGGGCTCGGGCCCCTGGAGCCGCTGCTCAAGGACGATGGGATCGCCGACATCCTCATCAACACCCACAGCAAGGTCTATGTCGAGCGGCGCGGAAGGCTGGAGGAGACGAGCGTCCGGTTCCGTGACGAGGCGCACCTGCTGCGTATCGTCAACAAGATCGTTTCCGCCATCGGTCGTCGCGTCGACGAGTCCTCGCCGATGGTCGACGCGCGCCTCGCTGACGGCTCGCGCGTCAACGTCGCGGTCCGCCCGGTTTCGATCGACGGGCCACTGGTGTCGATCCGCAAGTTCTCGCGCGAACCTTATTCGCTGGAGCGCCTGGCCCTGTTCAATTCGCTGCGGCCGGCGATGATCGAGTTCCTGCGCATCGCCGTGATGGCGCGCAAGTCCATCCTCGTTTCCGGCGGTACGGGCAGCGGCAAGACCACGCTGCTCAATGCCCTGTCGCAGCATATCTCGGACCGCGAGCGGCTCATCACCATCGAGGACGCCGCCGAGCTGCAGCTGCAGCAGCCTCATGTCGGCCGCCTGGAGACGCGGCCTCCCAATGTCGAGGGCAAAGGCGAGATCCGGCAGCGCGAACTGGTCAAAAACGCCCTTCGCATGCGACCCGACCGCATCATCGTCGGCGAAGTCCGCGGCGAAGAGGCCTTCGATATGCTGCAGGCCATGAATACCGGCCATGAAGGCTCGATGACCACGATCCACGCCAACTCGCCGCGCGATGCCCTGTCGCGGCTCGAGCAGATGGTTGGCATGGCGGGCATGCCGATGTCGCAGGAAAGCATCCGCGGCCAGATCGCCTCGGCCATTGATCTCATCGTTCAGACCCAGCGCCTGTCGGACGGCGGGCGGCGCATCACCAGCATTGCCGAAATCACCGGCATGGAAGGCAACGTCATCCAGATGCAGGAGATCTACCAGTTCGTGCGCACGGGCACGGGGGAGGGGGGCGCCGTACTGGGAAGCTTCCGCGCCACCGGCGTCCGGCCCCGCTTCGCTCCCGAGGCCGAGGCGATGGGTCTTTCGTTTGCCGGCCATGCCTTCAATCCGCAGGCAGAACTTTAATGTTCGGCCCCGACCTCGCGCAGAACGTCGTCTACGCCCTGGCCGCGGCTGCCGCCGTGCTGGTGCTCGAAGTGCTCTACCTGCAACTCGTCGCGGGTCGCCGGAGACGTGCGATCAACCGGCGGCTGCAGACCATCGGCGACGATGGGCCCGACAATGAAGGAGCCCTCCGCCGGCTGCTCAAGGAACGCGGTCTCAGCGAAAGCGGCGACTATGCGTTCGGCCTGGTGTGGGTCAACCGCCTCTATGCCCAGTCCGGCATCACCCAGAACCCCATCCGCTACGTCCTCGTCTTCGTCATCGCCGGCCTCGCGGTCGCCGCCGGGCTCTTCGTGCTGCGGGTACCTTTGTTCGCCGTGATCTCGGTCTTCCTCGTGGTTGCTGTCGTGGTGCCCCTCTTGCGGCTGCGGCGCGCCCGGGCTCGGCGGCTGCGCGCTTTCGAGCGGCAGCTGCCCGATGCGCTGGACATGATCATCCGCAGCCTGCGCGCCGGCCACCCGGTGCCGGTTGCCGTCGGCCTCGTCGGCCGCGAGATGCCCGACCCGGTCGGCACCGAATTCGGCATCGTCTACGACGAAGTGACCTTTGGCGCGCAGCTGGAGCACGCTGTGCGCAAGATGGCCGAGCGCGTGGGTTTCGAAGGACTGCAGCTCCTCAGCGTCGCGCTCAGCATTCAGTCCAAGACCGGCGGCAATCTCACCGAAGTGCTTGCCAATCTGAGCAGGACCTTGCGGGAACGGCTGGTCCTCAGGCTGAAGGTCCGGGCGCTGGCCAGCGAGGGCAAGCTCTCTGCCTGGCTCATGTCGCTGTTCCCCCTCATCATGTTCGCGATCCTGCTGCTGGTCGCGCCGTCCTACTATGGCGGTATCTGGTCCGATCCCATCGTCGTCCCGGTCATGGTGGGCTTCGGGGTGTTGGCGCTCCTCGGCGACTTCATCATGTTCCGCATGGTCAACTTCGACTTCTAGGCGGCGGCGATGGAGTCCATTCTCGACGATCTGCTCAAGGGGGAAAACGGGAGCCTGATCATTTCGGCGCTCGTCTTTGCCGCCGCCGTGCTGGCCTTCCTGACCGCCGCTTTCATCTTCGTGCCGGCGTTCGAAACGCAGAGACGGCTCGATCGCGAACTGACCGCCAGGGGCTACGGCGGCCGCAAGGCCCTCGCCGCCCAGTCCACCATTCGCAGCATGGCCGCACAACGTCCGGTAGATGCGTACTTCAAGGCGATGGAACGGGGCGGCGGCCAGACCGACGCGATCGAGCGGCGGCTCTTCGAGGCGGGCTTTTATGGCCGCAGCGCACTGGTCATCTACAACCTCGTCCGCGTCGCCTGCGTCGGTATCGCTTTCGCCGTCGTGTTCTCGCTCGCCTCGACTATCGGGACACGGATCATACCCGTACCGCTCCCCATCGTCTTTGTGGGCTCGCTGCTCTTCTCGCTGGCCTTCATCGTCGTGCCCAGCGTCGCGCTCGATGCCTATGCTGCCGGCGTCAAGGAACAGTATCGGCGTGGTTTTCCCGACTTCATGGACATGATGATCACCTGTGCCGACGCCGGCATGAGCCTCGAAGCCGCCATCGAGCGCGTCAGCACGGAATTTGCCGCGACCCACAAGCATCTGGGTGTGCAGCTGAGCATCCTCACCTTGCAATTGCGGGCCGGCAAGTCGCTGCGGGACTCGTTGCGCGAGCTCAGCGACCGTATCGGCCTTGAAGAGGCCCGCGCCCTTGCCGTCCTGTTCCGGCAGTCGGAGGAACTGGGCACCAGCCTTGTCGAGGCGCTCCGGGTCTATAGCGCCGAAATGCGGACGCAGCGTGTGCTTCGGGCTGAAGAGAAGGCCAACTCACTTCCGGTCCGCATGGTGGTTCCGCTGGGCTTCTGTGTGTTCCCGGTTGTTCTGATGATTGTGATGCTGCCGGTGATCGTGCGCATGCGCGGCGTGTTCTTCTAACGGCTGGACGGCGGAAACGAACGTGAAAAGGACGAGGACATTGCCCAACCACCCCATGTGGACCGCTGTACGGCTGCTGGTCGCGGCAGCAAGCGTTGCCACTCTCGCCGCATGCAGTTCGTTCGGATCGTTCGGCGAAGGCAAGTCCGCCCTCGCCCCGGTCAACGACATCCAGTTCTACGCCTCGGACGAGGCCGTCGCCAAAGGCAAGCTCCACTTCAAGCAGGGCGACTATGGCCACGCAGCAACCTTCTACAAGCGCGCTGTCGAACTGGCCCCCAACGATCCCGATGCCCTCGTCGGTCTGGCAGCCTCCTACGATCGGCTGCGCCGCTTCGATCTGGCCGACCGGGTCTACGCCGCGCTCTACAAGGCCGAGGGTGGGACGGTGAGCTACTACAACAATGTTGGCTATTCACACCTGCTGAGGGGCGACTTGCCAGGAGCAAGGAGCAATTTCCTCAAGGCCTACGACCTCGATCCCACCAACGTTGTGGTCGCCAACAATCTCGAACTGCTCGGCTCGAGCAACCAGACCATCGAGCGCTAGCCCTTATGTCGATCCCCGACCTTGTTCTCATCGCGCTCAAGGCCATCGCAATAGGCATGCTGGTCCGCATCGCGGTCCAAGACTTCACCGCCCTGCGCATCAAGAACGATCAGGTCCTCGCGCTGCTTGCGGTGGCGGTCGCAATCGTTGCGACGGGTTTCCTTCGCGATTTCGACTGGGGGAAGGTGCTTGTCCTGCTGGGGGCCTCAGCAGTCACATTCGTCATCCTCTTCGTCTTCTGGCTGCTGAAAAAGGTCGGCGCCGGCGACGTCAAGCTCTTCGCCGTGGTTCCCCTCCTCGTGGGAACCGACGGCAGCGTCACCTTCGTGCTCGCCCTCCTGCTGGCGACCGTGATGATTTACCTGGCGATGAAGTTCCCCGTGCTGCTCCCGCAACAGCTCTACCGCGTGCAGCTCGAAGCCATGCGCCGCGACCGCCGCATTCCCTTCGGCGTCCCGATCTCCATCGCCGCCATTCTCGCCCTGCTTCTCCCGGTCGGGGTGGGCGCACTGCTGCAAAAGCCGGTGCCGCCTCCCCTCTCCGAGCTGTCTCTCTCGGACCTGCAGTAACCGGGGCAGTCACATACAAGTCCCCCAAAACGGACGGCAGTGCTACATTCACAAGGCGGGAACTCTCGCTTCCGCAGATCCTCCTGGGCGAACGCAGCGAGGGCTGGACCTACACCACGACCGGTCAGTTCACGGCGGCACTGCGGCGCCATGGCCGAGCGCCATTGATCTCGACTTCGAGCGAGAAGCCGAGGAATGTCCAGACAAGGACAACAATGGCGAGGGTTACGACGCTCTCGAGACTTGGGGCAACGCTAATAGGCTCCCGTTGGAACCGCTGCGCCGGCGCAGCCTTTCGGTCTCAGACGGTAATTGGGAGTGGCGGCGATGGATCTGGCAGGCATGTTCTTTCAGGACTGGCAGGGCGTCGGTCGTACCCTCATCGTCGGTACGCTCGCCTATGCGGTGCTGGTTCTCTTCTTGCGCATCTCGGGGAAGCGTACCCTGGCCAAGCTCAATGCCTTCGATCTCGTGGTGACCGTGGCCCTGGGGTCGACGCTGTCGGCCATTCTGCTGCAGGAGTCGATCGCGCTCGCCGAGGGCGCCGTGGCACTCGGGCTGCTGATCGGCCTGCAGTTCCTGGTCACCTTTGCGTCGGTGCGTTCGGCCCGTGTTGCCAAGGCAGTCCGTTCCGAGCCGACCCTGCTGGCGCGCAATGGCGCGTTCTGCGACGAGGCGATGAAGCGCCAGCGCGTCACGCGGGACGAAGCCCTGAGCGTCGTCCGCTCGGCCGGCGGTCATGACATCGAGGATGTCGAAACGCTGATCCTCGAGAGCGACGGCACGATCAGTGCGTCGCTTTACAGCGGTTGAGCGCTACATCGGCCTCCGCGCGCCGCGGGCGGCGACCGAGCGCATGCGCCGAAGGACTTCCTGGACGCGTACTCTGAGCGCAAACAGCCGCGCGATCTTCGGCGACCTGGAGTCCGGCGCGCTTTCATGTAAGCGGTTCGAGATCTTGTTCGCGACGATTTTGGTAGTGGCCAACGTTGCGTCGTCGGGATGAAAGGCCACCTCCATGGTGTCGGCCTGCAACTCGGCAATATCAACCTGGCGCTCGAGCTCATCGAGCCGATCGTTCTCCTGCATTTTCGAACCTCCTGGATATCCAATGACTCCACGAGGCTAGCCCTGGTCTCCATCACATGGGTTAGTGCAACCTCACGCTCCGTTTGGGGTCCACCGGAGGCGCTGCCTCCGAGTACCACGGGCTGTCAGCGAGGCGGCCCACTCACTTGGCTCGGTGCTTCTTGGCGACATTTGCGCCGCCCGTCGCTGCGCCCGCCGTGCTGCCACCAGCGCTTCCCATGCTGCCGGCACCCGTGGCCGGACTGGAGCCGGGCAGCGTTCCGGAGGGGTGCAGTCCTGACGCCGCCCCGACGCTGGCCGCAGGCGTTTCGTCAAGATTGCTCAGTGCTGTCTTCCGCGCGGGCCGGGCGGCCTTTTCAGTGCCATTTGTCGGTCCACCAGTGGTCGGCTTCGTCTTGCGATTTTGAGTCATCTTCGATCATCCCGTGAAGCAGAACCCTCGTTTGGCGAACGCCCGACTGCTCCGGCGGTTGCGGCCCAGCGGCTGCACCGCGGTTACAGCGCACGACGGTGGTCGCAACCGGAAGGTCTCCGCCGAGTTGGATCTAGACGTGATTGAGGAGCCCGATCGTGAGAGGACGGAGCGTCCGCCGAAGGGGTGTTTCGTGACACGTCAGATCCTTCTGGCAGTCGCTCTTCTCGCCGCCTTGTGGTTGTTGTGGCGTCTGGCTGACGTCCTGCTTCTCGTCATGGCGGCTGTCATCGTCGCGGTGGTGATACGCAGCTTGTCCGATCCGCTGGTGCGCCATCTGAGGCTGGCTCCGAAGGCGGCGCTCTCAATCATAATGGTCTTCCTGATCGCGTCCCTCGCGGGCGGGACATTCTTCTTCGGCGCGCGCATTGCCGGCGAGCTGGTTGAGTTGGCCGAGAACGTCCCGGTTCTCATCAACCAGCTCGGCGAGCGTTTTGGCATCAGCGATGCCGGGCAGAGGCTGAGCGCCTGGGCGGCGCAGTTTGTAGATGGCGGGCTTTTCCTGGACGTTGCCGGCTATACCATCAGCCTGGCCGGCGTCGCTACCGCGGGCCTCGTCGTATTCTTTGGAGGGATCTTCCTTGCGTTTGGCACCGAGACGTACATCGGCGGCGTACTCCTTCTCGTCCCCGAGCGCCAGCGGCCGCGCTTCAGGCAGGTCTTCGAAGAGGTCGGCAGAAGCCTGCGGCTTTGGCTGCTGGGTCAACTGAGCGCCATGGTTCTGGTGGGACTTGCGAGCTTTGTCGGCCTTGTTCTTCTGGGGGTGCCATCCGCTCTGGCCCTGGGCATTCTCGCGGGGCTTCTCGAGTTCGTTCCCTTTGTCGGTGCGCTCGTGGCCTTTGCGGTGGCGTTCCTGGTCGCCCTCGGCCACGACCCCTGGCTCGCACTGTGGGTGACCCTTCTCTACGTGGCCATTCAGCAGGTCGAGAGCAACCTGCTCGTGCCGCTCATTCAGCAGCACACCGTATCGCTGCCGCCGGCTCTGGGTCTGTTCTCCATCATCGCCGTCGGCACCCTTTTCGGGCCGCTGGGCATCCTCCTCGCCGTGCCGCTAACCATTGTCGTCCTCGTCGCCGTCAGGCGTTTTTACGTGGAAGGCCTTCTCGGTAAGCCGATGCGTCCCCTGTCCGAGGACTGACACCCCCTTTTCTTGCGCGCTGGCGAAGGGAATCGAACCGACCTCGCCCGGAGTCAGCGCCGGGGCCTTGCTTTCAGAAAAGCCGGAACCGCACCTCGGGTTTGAGGTTCGGTCTATGCGGGGCGCCTCCGACGAGGCGCAAATCGGGCATCGGAACGGCAACAATTGGCACCATCGGCCGGGAGTGCGGGCGATGCCTCTGTCAATTGGCCCAACTATCGAGAGGAGGAGCACAAATGACCGAGTTTGAAGCGACGCTCGTCTCCATAAACGAGACGGGTCTGACCACGCAGGATCCGACTGAGGATGTTCGAGACCGAGAGGTGAGAGACGCCAACGGAGCGAAGATCGGACACGTCAAAGACCTGCTGGTCGACGAGAAAGAGCAGAAGGTTCGGCTCATCGAGGTGGCCCATGGAGGTCTTCTCGGAATTGGCGAGTCGCGGGTACTCCTGCCGGTGGACCTGATTACGGCGATCGACGATGAAGCGGTCTACTTCCTGCGCGACCGGGAACAGGTATCAGGAGCGCCGAAATACGACCCCCAGCTGGTCCCGGAGCGCGAGTACTACGATCAGCTTTTCGGCTATTACGGCGTGGCACCCTATTGGACCGCAGGGTACGTGTATCCGGCTTATCCGTACCTGGCGCCTGGGCCAGTCAGATGAATGTCCGGGCGGCGCGGGCAATGGGCCGCTGCGCTGCGACAGGGACGTCTGCTCTGATGCGCAAGCGGCGGGCACGGATAGGCTCGCCAGAACCGCCCGTCGCAGGCTCACTCGACGGCCTTGAACTTACTTTGAGCGATCGCCGATCGCGTGGCCGCAGCCGAAGGACCGGCGCTTCCTTTGTCGTCGCCCCGCCGGGATCCGGCGGCTCGGCGGGTATGATCCACTCGATCTCGATGCTGCGAGCCACGATGCGGGCACCTCAGGCGCCGCGGCAGCTTTTCGGGCGCGAAAGGAGGAGGAGGAACCCGATCTCACGATCCATCCGGGGGTCTGCGTCGGGGGGTAAGGTGGTAGCGGAGGAGGGATTTGAACCCCCGACACACGGATTATGATTCCGCTGCTCTAACCAACTGAGCTACTCCGCCCCGGGGTCCGAAAAGGACCGGGAGACGCTTGCGGACCGGGCGGTCCGAGGCGCCGCGACTTATTAGGTTTGGGGGTCTGCGCTGTCAAGTGAAAGCGCCGTGCCACCCCGGCGTCACAAAGATGAACGTCAAGTGAACGGCTAGGTGCGTCGAAACGCGCTGAAAACCGCGCGGATCCCCCAGCCGAGGATCAATCCGGCGCCACCGCCGGCGAGTTTGGCGAGTGCGTCGCGGAAACCGGGATGACGGGTAGCGGCGAGAAACTGCGCCAACTCGAGCCCCAGCACCGTGACCACGATGGCAAGGACGATCAGCACCGGCCGGCGCGGATAGGCGAGGGCGAGGCAAAGTCCGGCGACGGCGAAGCCGAGGAAGCGTTCCGCCTGCGCGGAGAGTACCGAATGCGGGCGCAGCTCGATCGGCACCAGCGTGGCCGCGGCAAGGCCGATGAGCACCAGCCACGCGATGACGACGGCGATGGTCTGCAGGGAAGGGCGCACGCCCTCCCTCTAGAGGGTTTTGCGTCGAGGCGGAAGCGGGCGGAACAGAACGTCAGCGTGCTCCGCACACGTTCTGCACCGGCATGGGACGGCCAGACCGGCCGATAACCCGCTGATCCGTCACCGGATTCATCTCTCCGTCGCAAACGTCACAGCGCGTTCATCGGGCTGAGATCGAACCGTCAACAAGGAGGAATAGGACTTCGGCCCGCTCGGCGAGGCGCCGGCTATCGATTTCAGGAGACATCTCAGATGAAACGCAATTGGCTGCTCACCGCGGCTCTGGCTGCGACCACCACCGCGCTCGTTGCCGCCCCCGCCGCCGCGGCGACCAAGTTCGAGTTCTGGTACGGCCTTTCGGGCGATCTCTCCGAGCGCATCCAGGACATGTGCAAGACCTTCAATGAGTCGCAGAGCGACTACGAGATCGTTTGCGTCTCCCAGGACAACTACGACAACAACCTGCAGAACACGATCGCCGCGTTCCGCGCCAACAAGCAGCCGACCGTGACGCAGATCTTCGATGCCGGCACGCTCGACCTGATGCTGTCGAATGCCTATGTCCCGGTCCGCCAGCTCATGGAAGAGAACGGCTACCAGATCGACTGGTCCAACTATTTCGCCGGCGTCGGCTCGTACTACTCGACCTCGAACGGCGAACTGCTGTCGATGCCGTTCAATTCCTCCACCGCCGTCATCTACTACAATACCGACGCGCTGGCGAAGGTCGGCTTCGAGGGTACGCCGACCACCTGGACCCAGGTCGAGGACGTTGCCCGCAAGATGAAGGCGGCCGGTTATGACTGCCCCGTAGCCTTCGACCCGGCAGGCGCCTGGCAGTGGTTCGAGCAGTTCTCGGCCATCCACGATCAGCCGATCGCCACCAAGGGCAATGGCTTCGGTGGCCTCGACGCCGAGATGGTGGTTTCGAAGGGCAAGTTCGTCGACCAGCTCAGCTGGATCAAGGCGATGTATGACGAGGGTCTCTTCGTCCACAAGTCGAAGGACGCGGGCGAGACCCCGAACGACGCCTTCGTCAACGGCAAGTGCCAGATCACCTCCTCTTCGATCGCCGACCACGGCACCTTCGGCAAGCAGGCCAAGGAAGGCGTGCACTGGACCGTTGCCATGCTGCCGATGCTCGACGGCTTCGAGCGCCACAACTCCTTCGTGGGCGGCGCTTCGCTCTGGACCCTCAAGGGCAAGTCGCCGGAAGAATACAAGGGCGCCGCGGCGTTCTTCAATTTCCTCGCCACCCCCAAGCAGACCGAATGGTGGTCGACGGTCACCGGTTATATCCCGGTCACCAACAGCGGCTTTGAGGCGATGAAGGCCGCGGGCTTCTACGACGCCGCGCCGTACAAGGGCCGCGAGCTCGCGATCCAGTCGCTCACCATGCCGGCCGGCGAAAGCACTCGCGGCATCCGCCTGGGCAACTACGCCTCGATCCGCGCCGAGATGGTCAAGACCATCCAGAACGTGCTCTTCAACAACGCCGATCCGAAGACCGCGCTCGAAGCGTTCGACGCCAAGGGCAATGAGATCCTGCGTCGCTTCGAAGCCACCTACGCGGGCGCCTCGCTGCTCTAGTGACTGAGCCACAATCCTCTCGCACCCCTCCCCCTTGAGGGGAGGGGCTGGGGGAGGGGGTTAGGCCGCAGACACCGTGCTCCCTCGATCCCTCCCCTCAAGGGGAAGGGAGGCGAGGGAGCCACATCACCCTCACCTTGCACGCCGGAAGTCCGCGATGGAACGCCGCGCCTACTACAAGAACGCCGTGCTGCCCTGGCTCCTGCTGGCGCCGCAGCTCATCCTCGTGCTCGTCTTCTTCTACTGGCCGACGTCGCAGGCGCTCTACTGGGCGTTCACGCTCGAGCAGCCCTGGGGCGGCGGCAACAGCTGGGTCGGGCTCGACAACTTCCTCGGCATCTTCCGCGATCGCGACTACTGGACCACGGTGGTCCGCTCCGGCTTTTACGCGCTGGTGACGACCGGCCTCTCGATGACGATCGCACTGATGCTGGCGTCCTTCGTCGACCGCTCGCTCAAGGGCACCAAGCTCTTCCAGTCGATCTATGTCTGGCCCTATGCCATCGCCGCGCCGGCGGCGGGCGTCGCCTTCCGCTTCATCTTCGCGCCCGAGTCGGGGCTGGTCGGGTCGATCAACCACATCTGGCCCGGCATCTGGGATCCGGCGACCAACGGCATGCATGCGCTGCTGATGGTCATCGTCTGCCATGCCTGGCTCGGCATCGGCTACAATTTCATCTTCTTTCTCGCCGCGCTGCAGATGATCCCCCGTTCGATCGGCGAGGCTGGGGCGATGGATGGCGCGCGGCCGTTCCGGCGGCTCCTGGACCTGCAGCTGCCGTTGATCGCACCGACGGCGTTCTTCCTGCTCATCATGAACATCATCTCGAGCTTCACCGACAGCTTCGGCCTCATCGACGTGATGACCGACGGCGGGCCGTTCGATTCCACCGAAGTGATGGTCTACAAGATCTATTTCGACGGGTTCAAAGGCCTCGATTATTCGGGCGCCGCGGCCCAGTCGATCGTCCTCATGCTCCTCGTCATCGGCCTCACGTTCGTCCAGTTCAAATGGGTCGAACGTCGCGTGCACTACCATTGAGGCGTCTCCCATGATCGAACGCTCTCCCGTCTTCGACGCCATCACCTATATCGGCATGCTGATCGGCGCCGTGCTGGTGGTGGTGCCGTTCTGGATCACGCTGGTCGCCGGCAGCCAGTCGCTGCAGGAAGTGAGCCAGGTGCCGATCAACCTCTGGCCGTCGGACCACCTCTGGGAAAACCTGCAGGCAGCCTGGAGCCGTGGCGATCTCGGCCCAAAACTCCTCAACAGCCTCATCGTCGCGGTCGGCGTCACGGTGGGCAAGATCACGCTGGCGTCGCTCTCGGCCTTCGCCATCGTCTTTTTCAACTTCCGCGCCCGCATGATCTGCTTCTGGCTGATCTTCATCACCCTGATGCTGCCGCTCGAAGTGCGCATCGTGCCGACCTATTCGATCGCGGCGAACGCGCTGCTGCCGTTCCAGGTGATCCTCGACACGCTGGGCCTCACCGCGCTGATCGAGGCGGTGTCGAGCGTCCGTATCTCGCTGGAGTGGAACCTGCTCAATTCCTATACCGGCCTCATCCTGCCGTTGGTGGCGACGGCCACCGGTACGTTCCTCTACCGGCAGTTCTTCATGACCATCCCGGACGAGCTGGTCGAGGCCTCCAAGATGGATGGCTCGGGCCCGCTCGAGTTCTTCTGGGACGTGCTGCTGCCGCTCTCGCGCACCAACATGCTGGCGCTCGCCACGATCATGTTCGTCTCGAGCTGGAACCAGTATCTGTGGCCGCTGCTCATCACCACCGACCGCCAGAACTTCGGCACCGTGGTGATGCAGCTCAAGGCCCTTATCCCCTCGATGAACGGCACGCCCGACTGGAATGTCACCATGGCGGGCGCCCTCATCATCATGCTGCCGCCACTGCTCATCGTTGCCTTCATGCAGCGCTGGTTCGTGCGCGGCCTCATTTCCCGCGACAAGTGACCGAGGAGTCGGCGATGTCTGCCATCAGCATCAAGGGCGTCAAGAAGCGCTACCAGAAGCAGTTCGTGGTCCACGGCGTGGATGTCGAGATCGAGCCGGGCGAGTTCGTGGTGATCCTCGGCCCATCGGGCTGCGGCAAGTCCACGCTGCTCCGGATGATCGCCGGCCTCGAGGAGATCACCGAGGGTGAGATCGCCATTGGCGGGCAGGTGGTCAACCAGCTCGAGCCGCGCGAGCGGGGCTGCGCCATGGTGTTCCAGAACTATGCGCTCTACCCGCACATGACCGTCGGCCGGAACATCGGCTATGCGCTCAAGGTCGCTCGCATGCCCAGGCCCGAGCGCGAGGCGCGGGTTATGAAAGTCGCGAAGGCCGTCGGCCTCGAGGACTATCTCGACCGCCGGCCCGGAGAACTCTCCGGCGGCCAGAGGCAGCGTGTTGCCATGGCCCGTGCCATGGTGCGCGAGCCCAAGGTCTTCCTCTTCGACGAGCCCTTCTCCAACCTCGACGCCAAGCTGCGCGTCGCCATGCGGGCCGAGGTCCGGAGGCTGCACCGCGATCTCGGCGTCACCTCGGTGTTCGTGACACACGACCAGATCGAGGCGATGACCCTGGCCGACCGGCTCATCATCATGAATGCAGGCCGGGTGGAGCAGGTCGGCAAGCCCACCGAGGTCTACCACAACCCCGCCAGCCGCTTCGTTGCCGATTTCATCGGTTCGCCGTCGATGAACCTCCTCGAAGGCGAGTTCGATGCCGACGGCAAGTTCGTGCACGGGCAGGGCGGGCGGCTCGATGTCTCCTCGCTCAACGGCCATCGCGTGCCGGGCCGCAAGGTCGTGCTTGGGGTTCGCCCCGAGGCGGTGCGCCGCACCCATCCCGAGGCCGCCGGCGCCATTCGGGCGGTGGTCGACTATGTCGAAGAGCTGGGCGCGTCGCGCCTCATCCATGCCGATGCCAATGGCAGCCGGATCATCGCGCTCGACACCACGAGCGGCGAGCTGCCGAGCGGCACGCCGGTCCATCTCGCACTCGGCAACGACGCACTGCACGTCTTCTCGGTCGAAGACGGCAAGCGGCTCGAAGCCACGCACTGACCAGCTTCAAGAGGAGAGCTCCAATGGGCAACATCATCGGCACCGGCTTCAACGCCGGCTCCATGGACGGCGAATTCGAGACGCTGGAGTCCGATCTGCGGGCCCTGGCCGATATCGGCTGCGACACCGTCGAGATCGGCGTCACCAGCCTCGACCTGATCGCCGGCGGCCAAATCGTCCCCGAGCGCATGGCGCGGCTCGAGACGCTGACCAGCCAGTTCGATTTCCGCTACACCGTGCACGGGCTGGTGTCGTCCAACTTCATGGACCCGGTGACGCAGCGCTACCAGATCGATGCCGCCAAGGCGCTGGTGGAAGTCTCCAACTCGATCGGCGCCGGCATCCTCGTCCAGC
>DATCRS010000426.1:0-10666 GCA_036568845.1 Devosia sp.
GGTAATAGAAGGCGCTCACCGCACTCGCCAGCACGCCGATGACGGCGAGGATGAAGAGGTTCTGCTGGATGGCGGCGAGGAAGACGTGCCACTTGGCGAAGAACCCGGCCAGCGGCGGCAGGCCGATGAGCGAGAACATCAGCAAGGCAATGATGGCGGCGACGAACGGCCGCTGTCTGGAGAGCCCCGCCAGCTCGGTGATGGTCTCGACATAGCCGGACTCGGTCTTGAGCGCGAGCAGCGCGGCGAAGCTGCCGATGGTCATGGTGATGTAGATCGCCATGTAGATGGCGACGCCTTCGACACCGGCCTCCGTGCCCGATGATAGGCCTACAAGTGCGAAGCCGACGTGGCCGATCGCCGAATAGGCCAGCAGGCGCTTGAGGTTGTTCTGGCCTATGGCCGCGAACGAAGCCAGCACCATCGAGGCGATCGAGAGGAAGATGATGATCTGCTGCCAGTCAGCGGTGATGCCGTGGAAGCTGACCGCGACGACGCGGATAATGAGCGCCATGGCCGCGACCTTCGGGGCGGCGGCGAAGAACGCAGTGACCGGCGTCGGCGCACCCTCGTAGACGTCGGGCGTCCACATGTGGAAGGGCACGGCCGAGAGCTTGAACGCGATACCGGCGAGCATGAACACCACGCCGAAGATAACACCGATCGAGGGGCTGTCGGCAGTGATGGCGGTGACGATCTGGTCGAGCTGGGTGTGGCCGGTGAAGCCGTAGATCATCGAGGCGCCGTAGAGCAGCATGCCGGACGAGAGCGCGCCGAGGACGAAGTACTTGAGGCCGGCTTCCGTTGCCTTGGCGCTGTCGCGCTTCATGGCGGCGATGACATAGAGCGAGAGCGACTGCAGCTCGAGCCCGACATAGAGGCTCATCAGGTCATTAGCCGACACCATCAGCATCATGCCCAGGGTCGCGAGCAGGACGAGGATGGAATACTCAAACTTATTCAGCCCATGCTCGGTGGCGCTCGAGAAGGAGAGCAGCAGCGTCAACGCCGACCCACCGACGACGAGCAGCTTCATATAGCGGGCGAAGGCGTCGTTGATGAAGCCGCCGTTGAAGATCAGGCCTTCGGTGTTCGAAAAGATGATCCCGCCGCCGACGATCAGCAGCAGGATCACGGCGAGCGAGGCGATGCCGAGATAGCGCTCGGCCTTGAACGAAACGCCCAGCAGCAGCAGCACGACGACGCCGATCGCGAGCATGAGCTCAGGGTAGATCGGGGCCAGCGAAGCGAAGCTCGAGATATCAGAGAGCACGAGACGCCTCCTAGTGCGCCGCCGCGACCAGCGGCTCGGCGCCGATGGCATGGGCAAAGTTGTCCGCGACCAGCTGCACCGATGCGGCGGTCGCATCGAGAATGGGGGTGGGATAGAAGCCGAAAAGGATGGTGAGGACGACCAGCGGCACGAGCACCACGACCTCGCGACGATCGAGGTCGAGGATCGATTTGAGCGTATCCTTGGTCAGCGCGCCGAAAATCACCCGGCGGTAGAGCCAGAGCGCGTAGGCGGCCGAGAAGATGACGCCGAAGGCCGCGAAGAAAGCGACCCAGGTGTTGACCTGGAACACGGCGATCATGGTGAGGAACTCACCGATGAACCCGGAGGTACCCGGCAGGCCGACATTGGCCATGGTGAAGACCATGAACACGGTAGCGTAGGCCGGCATGCGGTTGACGAGGCCGCCATAGGCCTCGATCTCGCGGGTGTGCATGCGGTCGTAGACCACGCCGACGCAAAGGAAGAGCGCGCCCGACACAATGCCGTGCGAGACCATCTGGAAGATCGCGCCCTGGATGCCCATGACGTTGCCGGCGAAGATGCCCATGGTCACAAAGCCCATATGCGCCACCGACGAATAGGCGATGAGCTTCTTGATGTCCGTCTGCACCAGCGCGACGAGCGAGGTGAAGATGATCGCCGCGATCGAGAGCACGAAGATGAAGGGCGCGAAGAACTCCGACGCTTCGGGGAACATCGCGATCGAGAAGCGGATGAAGCCGTAGCCGCCGAGCTTCAAAAGGATCGCGGCCAGGATCACCGAGCCGCCGGTAGGCGCCTCGACGTGGGCTTCCGGCAACCAGCGGTGGAACGGCCACATCGGCATCTTCACGGCAAAGGAGGCGAAGAAGCCGATCCAGAGCCAGAACTGTACCTCGGGCGAGAACTTGAACTGCAGGAGCTGCTGGATGTCCAGCGTGCCCGCCTGCCAGAACATGGCCATGATCGCCAGCAGCATCAGCACGGTGCCGGTGAAGCTGTAGAAGAAGAATTTGTAGGTCGCCTGGATGCGCCGCGCACCGCCCCAGATCCCGATGATGAGGAACATCGGGATCAGCGTGCCTTCGAAGAAGACGTAGAAGACGGCGAGATCGAGCGTCGCGAAGGCGCCGATCATGAAGGTTTCGAGGACGAGGAATACGATCATGTATTCCTTCACCCGCTTCTCCACCAAGCTCCAGGCCGAGATCACCACGGCCGGCATCAGGAAGGCAGTCAGCGGGATGAATAGCACAGAGATGCCGTCGACACCCATGCGCCACCCGATGGACTCGCCGATCCAGGGGAAGTTCTCGACGAACTGGAAGCCGGTCGTGGCCGGATCGAACTGGGCCCAGAGCCAGAGGCTGAGGCCGAAGGTCACGAGCGTCACGAGCAGCGAGATCCAGCGGATCGCGCTCAGGCTCCGGCCCGGAACGAACAGCAGCAGCAAGGCGCCGACCGTCGGCAGAAAGGTGATGACGGTCAGTAGGTTGGCGCTCAAATTCATCCCAGAAGTCCCCCAGCCGCGATGGCCCAGGTGAGCAGCGCGGCAACGCCGATGAGCATCGCGAATGCGTAGTGATAGAGGTAGCCCGACTGCAGCTTGACGACCCGCGCCGTCACGTCCCTGACGCGGTTGCCGAGACCCTCGGTGAGAGTCTGATCGACCAGCTTGTCGTCAAAGCCGCGCCACAGCATCCGGCCGACCCACATGGCCGGACGCACGAAGATGCGGTCGTAGAGCTCGTCGAAGTACCACTTGTTGAGCAGGAACTGGTAGAGGCCGGGATTGGTATCGGCGATCCGCTTCGGCATGGCCGGATCGCGGATATACATCTGCCAGGCGGCGGCGAAGCCGATGAGCATGGCGATCGTCGCCGACCACTTGACCCAGAGCGGTACGCCGTGAGCGGCTTCGAGGATTCCCTCGGAGACGACGAGTGAGCCCTGGAAGAAGTGCTCAATGTGCTCGGCGTGGCCGAAGAACAGATCGCTGAAGACCAGGCCGGCCAGCACCGCGCCGGCGCCCAGGATGTAGAGCGGCACCAGCATGACCGGCGGGCTCTCGTGGGCATTGTCGTAGGCGCTGCCGTGGTGGTCGTGATCGTCGTGCGCATGGTCGTCGGCGATCGGCTCGTCATGCGAGGAGCCGTCGTGGGCATCAACATGGGCGTGGCCGTGCTGCGCGTCCCGCGGCGAACCGTGGAAGGTGAGATGAATGAGGCGCCACGAGTAGAAGCTCGTGAACATGGCGGCGATGACCAGCAGCCAGAAGGCAAACTGCCCGGCCGAGCCACCCACCGCATAGGCGACCTCGATGATGGCATCCTTCGAGAAGAAGCCGGCGAAACCAAGGTACGGGATACCCGGAATGCCGACGCCGGTGAGCGCCAGCGTGCCGATGATCATCAGCCAGTAGGTGACCGGGATCTTCTTGGCGAGCCCGCCCATGTTCCGCATATCCTGCTCGTGGTGCATCGCATGAATGACCGAGCCGGCGCCGAGGAACAGCAGCGCCTTGAAGAAGGCGTGGGTGAAGAGGTGGAAGATGCCCGCCGAGTAGACCCCTGCCCCGAGCGCCACGAACATGTAACCGAGCTGCGAGCAGGTCGAGTAGGCGATGACGCGCTTGATGTCGTTCTGGACGAGACCAACCGTGGCCGCGAAGAAGGCGGTGATGGCGCCGATGACCAGCACCACGGTCATGGCGACGTCCGAGGCTTCGAACAGCGGCGAGAGCCGGGCGACCATGAAGACGCCGGCGGTCACCATGGTGGCGGCATGGATGAGGGCCGAGACCGGGGTCGGGCCTTCCATGGCGTCCGGCAGCCAGGTGTGGAGCAGGAACTGGGCCGACTTGCCCATCGCGCCCATGAAGAGCAGCAGGCAGACGACGGTCATGGCGTGGACATCCCACGACAGGAACCGCATGGTATCGCCGGTATGCTCGGGTACGGCATGGAAAGCGCCGTCGAAATCGAGATGGCCGAGCACCACCCACGCCGCGAAGATGCCGAGCGCAAAGCCGAAATCGCCGACACGGTTGACGACGAACGCCTTGATCGCCGCGGCATTGGCCGAGGGCCGCTGATACCAGAAGCCGATGAGGAGATAGGAGGCGAGGCCCACGCCTTCCCAGCCGAAGAACATCTGCAGGAAGTTGTCGGCCGTCACCAGCATCAGCATGGCGAAGGTGAAGAGCGAGAGATAGGCGAAGAAGCGCGCGCGATGCGGATCTTCGTGCATGTAGCCGATGGAATAGACGTGGACGAGGCTGGAGACCGTCGTCACCACCACCAGCATCACAGCGGTCAGCGTATCGACGCGCAGAATCCAATCGAGCTCTAGGCCGCCCGAATGGATCCACTCGAGCACGTTGACCTTGAGCACTTCGGCATGGCCGGCAGCCTCATGCGCGCCCTCGGCCGGGGCCGGAGCGAACCAGAAGCCGGAAAAGACGATCCAGCTCAGCACCGCGGCCACGATGAGCAGGCCCGTGGTGATGAACTCGCTGGTGCGGTGCCCGATGATCCGGCCCAGCAGCCCCGCGATCAGCGCGCCGATCAGCGGGAAGAAGACGATTGCCTGGATCACGGCGTCAGCCCTTCATCATATTGACGTCCTCAACCGCGATGGAGCCGCGGTTGCGGTAGAAGATCACGAGGATGGCAAGCCCGATGGCCGCCTCGGCTGCTGCCACCGTGAGGATCAGCAGCGCGAAGACCTGCCCGGCGAGGTCGCCGAGCTGGGCCGAGAAGGCCACGAAGTTTATGTTGACCGCGAGCAGGATGAGCTCGACCGACATCAGGATGATGATGATGTTCTTGCGGTTGAGGAATATCCCGAACACGCCGAGCGTGAAGAGGATGGCCCCGACGGTGAGATAGTGCCCGAGGCCGATGCCTGTTGCTTCCAGCATTTTCTACAGCCCCTGCCCTGACTTGACCTGAACGATCTCGACGGCCTCATGGCGCTTGCGGGCCGTCTGCTTGAAGACGTCCTGCCGCCGCACGCCGGCCTTATGGCGGAGCGTGAGCACGATGGCGCCGATCATGGCGACCAGCAGCACAGCGCCGGCCGCCTGAAAGAGGAAGACGTAACGCGTGTAGATGAGCTGGCCGAGCGCGCGGGTGTTCTCGATACCGGCCTCGATCGGCACCACCGCCGTGGTCGCCACTTCTGGCGCAAGCACCACGCTGCCGGCGACGAGCAGCAGCTCGAGCAGCAGGATCACGCCGATGACCACTCCCACTGGCGCATATTGCAGCATGCCCTGGCGCATCGAGGCGAAATCGACGTCGAGCATCATCACCACGAAGAGGAAGAGTACGGCGACGGCGCCGACATAGACGACGATGAGGATCAGCGCGAGGAACTCGGCCCCGGCCAGCATGAAGAGGCCGGCGGAGTTCACGAAAGCGAGGATCAGAAACAGTACCGAGTGGACCGGGTTGCGCGACGCGATCACCATCAGCGCGGAGGCAACCGCGATGATCGAGAACACGTAGAAGAAAAAGAGCGGCAGCGTCATCCCGGCTCCTCAGCGGTACGGTGCGTCGATGGCGATGTTGCGCGCGATCTCGCGCTCCCACCGGTCACCGTTGGCAAGGAGCTTTTCCTTGCTGAAATAGAGTTCTTCGCGCGTCTCGGTGACGAACTCGAAGTTCGGCCCCTCGACGATGGCATCGACCGGGCAGGCTTCCTGGCAGAAGCCGCAATAGATGCACTTCACCATGTCGATGTCGTAGCGGATGGTCCGACGGGTGCCGTCGTTCTGGCGCGGACCGGCCTCGATGGTGATGGCCTGCGCCGGGCAAATGGCCTCGCAGAGCTTGCAGGCGATGCAGCGCTCTTCGCCGTTGGGGTAGCGGCGCAGCGCGTGCTCGCCGCGGAAGCGCGGCGAGTACATCATCTTCTCGAAGGGGTAGTTGATCGTCTTCTTGGGCGCGAAGAAGTACTTCATCGACAGGAAGAAGGCGCCGACGAACTCGCGCAGCAGGAGGCCGTTGAGGAACTGAGCAAAGCGCATCAGACGGCACCTCCGTGCCAGCCCCAGCCGGTGTACTGGAGGATCGCGGCGACCACGATCACCATGACCAGGGAAATGGGGAGGAAAACCTTCCAGCCGATCCGCATCAGCTGGTCATAGCGGTAGCGCGGCACGAATGCCTTCACCATCGCGATCATGAAGAAGACCAGCGAGAGCTTGAGCACGAACCAGATCGAGCCGGGGATCCAGGTGAAGGGCGGCAGGTCGATCGGCGCAGCCCAGCCACCCATGAAGAGGATGGTGGTCATGGCGCACATCAGGATGATCGCGATGTATTCGCCCAGCATGAAGAGAAGGTACGGCGTCGAGGCGTATTCCACCATGAAGCCGGCGACGAGCTCGGACTCGGCTTCGGGCAGGTCGAAGGGCGGCCGGTTCGTCTCGGCGAGGGCCGAGATGAAGAACACCACGAACATCGGGAAGAGCGGCAGCCAGAACCAGTTGAGGAAGCTGAGCCACGGCACGCCAAGCATGTAGGCAAGGCCCATCTCCTGCTGCGCGACGACCACGTCCTGCAGGTTCAGCGAGCCGACGCAGAGCAGCACGGTGATGATCACGAAGCCGATGGAGACTTCGTAGGAGACCATCTGCGCGGCGGAACGGAGCGAGCCTAGGAAGGCGTATTTCGAGTTTGACGCCCAGCCGCCCATGATGATGCCGTAAACACCCAGCGACGAGATGGCGAAGATGTAGAGGACGCCGACATTGATGTTGGCGAGCGCCCAGCCGGCGTCGATGGGGATCACGGCCCAGGCCGAGAGCGCCAGCACCGAGGTGATGAGCGGGGCGAGCAGGAACACGACTTTGTCCGAGCTCGCCGGGATCACCGGCTCCTTGAACACGAACTTCAACAGGTCCGCGAATGACTGCAGCAGGCCGAACGGGCCGACCACGTTGGGACCGCGGCGCACCTGCACGGCGGCCCAGATCTTGCGGTCGGCGAGGAGGATGTAGGCGGTGAAGATCAGCAGCGCGACGAGGAAGAGCAGACCCTTCCAGACGAATCCCACTTCGGTGCCCAGTCCGAGGATCGGGGCGCCGAGGAGGTAATTAGCTGCTGCGGCAATGAAATCCATTGTCAGTCCCTACTCCGCGGCCTGCCGGAGGCCCGAAGCGAGGGCCGCGCATTCGCCCATCACCGCTGAGGCGCGGGCGATGGGGTTGGTCAAATAGAACTCCGTGATCGCCGGCGCAAACTTCGCCTTCTTGGTCTTCACAGTCTTGTTGGCGAGAGCCGAGAGGTCGGACGGCAGGCTCGGGGCGATCTGATCGACCTGAGCGAGGTGCGGGAACTCGGCATACATCGCCGCGCGCAGCTGGCTCAGCGAGTTGAACGGCAGCGGTGTGCCGATCACGGCCGAGATGGCGCGGAAGATCGCCCAGTCTTCCTTGGCTTCACCGGGCGGGAACACGGCGCGCTCGGCGACCTGCACCCTGCCCTCGGTGTTGACATAGGTGCCCGACTTCTCGGTGTAGGTCGCGGCCGGCAGGATGACGTCGGCGCGGTGTGCACCGGCATCGCCATGGGTGCCGACATACACCACGAAGGCCTTGCCGGTGGCGGCCATGTCGTACTCGTCGGCACCGAGAAGGAACAGTACGTCGAGGTTGCCTTCGCCGGCTGCCTTGATCTGGTCGGCCGAGCAGACGCCACCGTCATGCGGCACGAAACCGATGTCGATGCCACCGACGCGGCTGGCGGCGTGGTGCAGCATGGCAAAGCCGTTCCAGCCTTCGGCGATGTTGCCGTGGTCGGCGAGCATCTTGGCAGCGAGGGAAATGACGTCGCGGCCAATCTGCTTGGACCAGGCGGGGCCGTGCGAGACCGCAGCCTCCCCGATGATGATCAGCGGCTTCTTGGCGGCCTTGAAGGTCTCGGCCCAGCCATTGCCCGCAGCGATGTCGGCGAGGATCGAGAAGTCGTCGCCCAGGTACTGCGTGGGATAGGTGAGATCAGCGTTCTCGCCGATGACGGCGATCGGCAGGCCCTTAGCGCGCCAGGTCTTGCGGATGCGGGCATTGAGCACCGCCGCTTCCCAGCGCGGGTTGGAGCCGATGATGAGGATGGCATCGGCGTCTTCGATGCCGGCAATCGTCGGCCCGAAGGTATAGGCCGCGCGCGGCATGCCCGGATCGATGCCCGACATCGGCGGCCGGCAATCGGTCATGCCCGAGCCGATGGCGGTCATCAGCGCCTTGAGGGCGTACATGTCCTCGACCGAAGCGAGGTCGCCAGCGATGGCGCCGACCTTGTTGCCGCCACCCGAAGCCCTGATGGCCTTGGCGACTGCCGCGAAGGCCTCCTCCCAGGTCGCGGGGCGGAGCTTGCCGCCGACGCGCACATAGGGCCGATCGAGGCGCTGCGCCTTGAGGCCATCCCAAACGAAACGGGTCTTGTCCGATATCCACTCTTCGTTGATGGCGTCATTGACGCGCGGCAGGATGCGCATCACCTCGCGGCCGCGGCTGTCGACCCGGATGTTCGAGCCGACGGCGTCCATGACGTCGATGGATTCGGTCTTTTGCAGCTCCCACGGCCGGGCGTGGAAGGCATACGGCTTGGAGGTCAGCGCGCCGACCGGGCAGAGGTCGATGACGTTGCCCTGCAGCTCGCTCGACAGCGCCTTTTCGAGATAGGTCGTGATCTCGGCATCCTCGCCGCGACCGATGAGGCCCATCTCCGAAATGCCGGCGACTTCGGTGGTGAAGCGGACGCAGCGCGTGCAGTGGATGCAGCGGTTCATCGAGGTCTTGACCAGCGGGCCAATGTACTTGTCCTCGACGGCGCGCTTGTTCTCGGCATAGCGGTTCTTGTCCACGCCGTAGGCCATGGCCTGGTCCTGCAGGTCGCATTCGCCGCCCTGATCGCAGATGGGGCAATCGAGCGGATGGTTGATAAGCAGGAATTCCATCACGCCTTCGCGGGCCTTCTTGACCATCGGCGTGTTGGTGAACATTTCCGGCGGCTCGCCATTGGGGCCCGGACGCAGGTCCTTCACCGACATGGCGCAGCTCGCCTGCGGTTTCGGTGGACCGCCCTTCACCTCGACGAGGCACATGCGGCAGTTGCCGGCCACGGAGAGGCGCTCGTGGTAGCAGAAGCGCGGAATTTCGGCGCCGGCGGCCTCAGCGGCCTGCATCAGCGTGAAGTAATCCGGAACCTCGACGAGCTGGCCGTCGACTTTGATCTGAGCCATGTGGCCTTACTCCGCCGCGATCGAGGGCACGGCACCCTCGCTGGTCGAGGACCAGGTATATTGGTCGATCCGCTCTTCGATGACGTGGCGGAAGTTGCGGATGAGGCCCTGGATCGGCCACGCGGCCGCATCGCCGAGGGCACAGATGGTGTGGCCTTCGATCTGCTTGGTCACCTCGAACAGCATGTCGATTTCGCGCTTCTGAGCGCGGCCTTCGACCATGCGTTCCATGACGCGCATCATCCAGCCGGTGCCTTCCCGGCACGGGGTGCACTGGCCGCAGCTCTCGTGCTTGTAGAACGCCGAGAGACGCCAGATCGCCTTGATGATGTCGGTGGACTTGTCCATGACAATCACCGCAGCAGTGCCGAGCGACGAGCCCACTTCCTTCAAGCCATCGAAGTCCATGATGGCGTGGCGGATCTTCTCGCCGGGTACGCAGGGCACCGAGGCGCCACCCGGGATCACGGCGAGCAGATTGTCCCAGCCGCCACGGATGCCGCCGCAGTGCTTTTCGATAATCTCTTCGAAGGTGACGCCCATGGCTTCTTCGAAGGTCGCCGGCTTGTTCACGTGGCCCGAGACGCACATGAGCTTGGTGCCAGTGTTGTTGGCCCGGCCGATGCCGGCGAACCAGGCGCCGCCGCGGCGGAGGATTTCCGGCACGACGGCGATGGATTCGACGTTATTGACGGTGGTCGGGTTGCCATAGACGCCCATGGCGGCCGGGAACGGCGGCTTGAGGCGCGGCTGGCCCTTCTTGCCCTCGAGCGACTCCATCAGCGCCGTTTCTTCGCCGCAGATATAGGCGCCGGCGCCGTGGTGGACGACGATGTCGAAATCCCAGCCGTGGATGTTGTCCTTGCCGATCAGGCGGGCGTCATAGGCCTGCTGCACGGCGGCCTCGAAGCGCTGCCGCTCGCGGATGAATTCGCCGCGGATGTAGACATAAGCAATATGCGCGCCCATGGCGCGACCGGCGAGGAGGCAGCCTTCGACCAGGTGATGCGGATCGTGCCGCAGGATATCGCGATCCTTGCAGGTGCCGGGCTCGGACTCGTCGGCATTGACGACGAGGTAGCTCGGCCGGCCGTCGGTCGATTCCTTCGGCATGAACGACCATTTCAGGCCGGTCGGGAA
>DATCRS010000427.1:0-4943 GCA_036568845.1 Devosia sp.
CTCAAGGTGACATCGATCGACGCCAATCCGCACTACCGCTACAACCCCAATTACAAATTCAAGGGTGTCAAATCCCGCCAGCCTTTCACCATCAAGCCCGGCCCCAACAACCCCGCGGGCATCTACTGGATCGGGCTGTCGGCGGAAGGATACGGCATCCACGGCACCGCCAACCCGTCGAAGGTCAGCAAGGCGGAGTCGCATGGCTGCGTCCGCCTCACCAACTGGGATGCCGTCGAGCTGAGCCGCATGGTGAAGCCAGGGGTCGAGGTGGCATTCATCGGATAGGGGCGACCCATCGCTCCGCTTCCCATTCCCCTCAGAGGAAAGGAGGACGGGCCATGCGCCATCGCCAGCCTGCAATCGAAGCCTTCTTTGAGGACTACGCCCGGCGGAGCAACGACGCGCTCCAGAATCCGCCAAGGGAGGACATCGACGGCATCGTCGCGAGTTTCGCCGCCTATTTTGTCGGATCGAACCCCAGGGGTGTCTTTGGCGGCGCCAACGGCCCCGAGCTCCGCGAAGTCATCCCGCAGGGCTTTGCGCGCTACCGAGAGGTCGGTGGCAAGGCGATGCGCATCACCAACCTGAGCGTCACCGAGCTCGACGATGTCAATGTCATGGCCACGGTCGACTGGGCCTTCGACTACGTCCGCCCCGGCGACGGCAAGACCGGTACAATCACCTTCACCAACCGCTATTTCCTGAGCCTTGCTGGCGGCGCTCCGAAGATCTTCGCCTACATCACCCCCGACGAGGAACAGGCCATGCAGGACCACGGCCTGGTGCCGGCCTGACTACGAAGATATGCGGGGCACGAACCGGAGTGTCTCCTCCCCCTTGCGGGGGAGGGAGACCCGACTGCAACCCGAACACTATGCCCGCCGCTGGTCCACGTCGTTGCGGACCGGGTCGAAGATCACCACGCGGTCGCGGCCCTGCGCCTTGGCGCTGTAGAGCGCCGCGTCGGCCATGTCGACGATAGTGTCGATGGTGTCTTCCGGCTCCACCAATGCACCGCCCAGGCTGACCGTGAGGCTGATCTCACGCCCATCCGGCAGCCGTATAGGCGCGCCGGTCACCGCCTTTTTGACTGCCTGTGCAATCGCCCGCAAACCCAGGGTCTCGAGACCGTTGACGAGAACGATGAACTCGTCGCCCCCCCAGCGACCGCAAAGGTCCATTGGCCGTAGCACGCCGGTGAGCCGTCGCGCGGTTTCGACCACGGCCCGGTCGCCGGCAAGGTGCCCGAACTGGTCGTTGATCGACTTGAAGTTGTCGATGTCGATCAGCATCACGGCGCGCCGTTCGCCCGGTTCGATCGGCTGCCCCTGCAGCTGGGCAAAAGTGTCAATGAACCCACGGCGATTGGGGATGTCGGTCAACTGGTCCCGGTAGGCGAGACGGCGCAGCTCCTCGGTCCGCTCGGCCACCATCATCTCGAGCATCTTGGTGTTATCCTGGACGCTGGTCGCCATCGAGGAGAACGTCTCCTCGAGGCGCCCGATCTCGTCGTTGCTGGTCGCGGCAGGGATCGGAGCGGGATCGCCGTCCCGGACGGCCCGCATGCGGCTCTCCACCCGCTGCAGCCGGTCGAGCACGCTGCGTTTGAACAGGAACACCACCAGCAGTGCGCAGACGATCATGATCGCTGCCAACAGCAGGCCGATCGGGAGGAAGAGGCTGCGATCGATGATCTTGTCGACGTCCATCAGCGTCACATTGTACCAGCCCAGCTGGTCGAGATAGCCGACACCGACCAGCATCTCCTGGCCGCCCACCTGCATGAAGCGGCTTCTGACCTTGACCTCGCCTGAGGTCACCTCGGCCATCATGGCACGAAGGCTCTCGCGGTCGGCCGGGCGGTCGAGCAGCGAAAAGATGGTCTTCTTCTCGGCCTGGTCCTTGGTCAGCGAATGGAAATCGATGAAGCGCGGGTCGCGATGTGCCTGCAAGGCCCCGGAGTGATCGACGAACATCGCCTGCACCCCGGTCTGCGGAATATCGACCACTTCGCGGATGAACGACGTCAGGTCGAGCCCCGAGCCGAGCACCCCCAACGCCTGCTTCCCGTCGGTCACCACGCAGTTGAACCAGACCTTGGTCACGCGCAGCGCATCGTCATTGTCGACATTGAGGTGGCAGCCGTGCCCGAGTTCGAGCGTCTCATAGAACCAGCCGTCGCGCGGATTGCCGCGATGCAGCGTGTGGCTGAGCTGCTTGCCGGCATAGGCGTCGGCAGCATCGTTGAAATAGTAGTTGCCGGATGCCGCAATGGCGAAGAAGTAGCTGTGGTCCGAAAAGGCCGCCCGGTAATGCTCGAGCTCGGCGATCCCGCGCGCCTGGCGCTCCCGGTTGGTCTCGTCTTTGGCCCATTCGACGATGGCATCGGAATGCGCCAGCGTCTCGGCGAGCTTCACTTCCTGCATCAGTGCGCCAAGACCGCGATAGCGGTCGAAGAGGATCTGCTTTTCGGCAAACAGCGTGCCCAGCGTCACGACCGTCGAATTGACGATCCACACGAACGAGAAGTAGGCCGGAATCGAAATGGCGGCAAAGGAGAGCACAGCGAGGATGAGAACCCGCGTCCGCAGGCTCCCTGTCAGCGAGCGCTTCCTGGTTGCATCCATCCGCTCTCACCCGGCCTCGTTGCCGGCGCCTCGCCGCCTTACCTCGCAAAAACTCTAGGTCGGAATGGTCAACGGAGTTTTAAGGATCACGGTAGCGAGGCCACGAGGGAACTGGCTCGGTACTACCGCCCCAGCCACTCCCGTACTGCGAGCAGCTCCTCCTGCCGGATTTCGTGGCCGCCCTCGTGCCAGAACACCGCAACGTCGGCGCCCTGGCCCTCGAGCCACGCGACAAGACCTTCGGTCAGCGGCGCCGGGCAGATGGGGTCATGCCGGCCGGCGGTGATCAGGATGCGCTTGCCCGCAAGGCCTGGCTGCGGGGCCGGCTCGAATGGGATCAGCGGATGCGCCAGCACGGCGCGATCAAAACTCTCCGGCGCCGAAAACAGCACCGAAGCGATGATGTTGGCGCCGTTCGAATAGCCAAACGCCACGGCCTCGCCGCCGCCCTTCTGCGCCGCGACGAAGCTCGCCGTCTTGGCGGTGGCGCGCTCCAGGTCCGCCATGTCGTAGCGGCCCTCGCCGGTGCGTTTGAAGTAGCGCAGCGCCCCGCCCTCGGAGACATCGCCGCGCGGCGCCACCAGCCTGGCACCCGGGAGCAACTGTGGCCCCAGTGCCAGGAACTGGCTCTCGTCGCCACCGGTGCCGTGGAAGAGGAAGAGGGTGGGCGCATCGGCGCCCGCCCCCGCCTGCTCGGCGAAGATGTATTTATCGCTCATGCCGTCAGTCCCCCAGTGGCTGCAACGTGCGTTCCAGCACCGACCGCAGGTGCTCGTGCTGGCTCGGCAGCTTCAGCGCCGTGCCGAGATTGGCCGTATCTTCGTCGCGGTCGAATCCCGGCTCGTTGGTCGCCACCTCGAACAGCACCCCGCCCGGGGTGCGGAAGTAGATCGACCAGAAATAGTCGCGGTCGATCACCGGCGTCACGTTGTAGCCGGTGTCCGTCAGCGCCTTCCGCACCGCCAGTTGCGCCGCGCGGTCTTCCACCGCAAAGGCCACGTGATGCACCGAGCCCATGCCCAACGCGGCGCGATCGGCACCCGGCACCGTCTCGATGTCTACGAAGTCGGCGCCGTTGCCGTCCGGCCGGATCAGCCGCCTGATGTTCCCCGAGCTGTCGAAATTCTCGTAGCCCATGAACTTCAGCAGCTCTTCCGTCGCGCCCTCGTCGCGGAGACGAAGGCTCGCCGAGTGGAAGCCGCGGATGGCGTGATCCTCACCGACGCCGCCCTCCGTCCAAGGCACGCGGACATCGTCCGCCACCTCGACCAGCGCCAGCGCATCGCCTTCCGGCGCCTTGAACGTTAGCCGCTGCTGCCCGAACGTTTCCTCGCGCGCCAAGTCAGTGGCGCCCGCCGCAACCATCCGCTCCTGCCAGAAATCGAGCGATCCGGGCGGCACCGAAAAGGCGGTGACGCCGACTTCGCCCGTCCCCGGCCGCCCGCGGGCGATATGCGGGAACGGAAAGTGCGTCATGACCGTACCGGGCGTGCCGAACTCGTCGCCATAGTAGAGGTGGTAGACGCTCGGCTCGTCGAAGTTGACCGTCTGCTTCACCCGCCGCAGGCCGAGCGCCTTGGTCCAGAACTGGTTGTTCGCAGCCGCATCGCGCGCCATCGAGGTGACGTGGTGGAGGCCCTTGATCTCTGTGATCATCTCAATCTCCTTTGCCGGGACCGGTGTCCGCGTTCGAGGAGTGATATGGAGCAACCGCGCGGTCGCAAAAAGCGGACGCGCAGCCACAGATTGTTTCACAATATCGAACGTCAGACCCGGAACGCCAACCCTTCGAGCGTGTCGATGGTCGGTCGGTACTCGAGCCCGACATAGCCGGCATAACCCTGCTCTTCGAGCCATTCGAGCCGGTCCGACCAGTCCATCGCTCCGCTTCCCGGCTCCCCGCGGCCGGGCGCATCGGCGAGGTGCACATGCACCACCCGGTCGAGCCTGCCCTTCAGCACCGCCTCGGTCGCCTCGCCCATCACCGCCGAATGGTAGATGTCATAAACCAGCCGCACCTCCGGCCGCCCGACCTCGTCGACAATGTCGAGCCCTTCCTCGGTCGAGGTGAGGTAATAGCCCGGATGGTCGACACGGTCGTTGAGCGGCTCCAGCCCTAGCACGACGCCGCTGCCCTCGAGGAGTTTTGCGGCTTCCTTGAGCACGCGCACGATCGCCGCGTGCTGCTCGGCGCGCGACACGCCCGCCTGCTCATCGCCCGCAGACACGATCAACATCGGCGCGCCAAGCCGCTTCGCCACCGCAAGCGACTCTGAGACGCCGGCCAGGAAGCGCTCATGGTCCTGGCTGTTC
>DATCRS010000428.1:0-6494 GCA_036568845.1 Devosia sp.
CTGCCCTCCCCACAAGGGGGAGGGAGCCGACCGCAACTGTGCCGGTCGATGCGATACGCGGCCTCACGGCCAACTGCACCCCCGTTTACGACTAAATAACCCTACTGCCGCATTATTCGAAGAACCGGCATTTGCGTCACAGTTTAACTGAATTGCCGGGGTCGTTTAGTTGCGTAGCGTTCGGGTAGTACAGCGTTTTGATGGCCCCCCAGTACAGGTCCGCCGGAGCCCAGCGGGTTCGCAGCGAGCTTGCCGTGCTCAAGGTCTTCGGGGCCGCAGCGCTGGCGGTGCTCGGCTATGCCGGCCTCACCTTTCCCGCGCTTGGCCCCGCTTACGGTGACCTGCCGGTCGACGAAACGCCGCCCGCCAGCCTCACCCGCTCCGGCACCGATCTCATCATCACAGGCTCTATCGACCACATCTTCGAGGGCTCGACCTTCTCCGGACCCAACCGTTCGGAAAAGCAGGACCGCCTCCGTCCCACCGTCGACGTGATGGAGCACGTGCGCGGCTTCCAGGGCATTCGCGCCCGCCTCGCGGCCTTGCGCGCCCCCAAGGCGCCGGAGCCAAAAGTCGATCCTCGCGGCGGCCTTGTCCCGGCGCCGGTCGTCGTTGCCTCGCTGGGTCCCCAGGCGAGCTCCGAGGCACTCGACGCCATCGAAGCGCTGGCGCCGGACCTCGTCATTCCCAAGCGCCGCCCCGAGTCCGACCTCGCCTACGCGCCCGAGGCCGGTGGGCTCGACAATGTCACCGATGTCTCGGGCACGCTCGACACCTCCGGCATCACCAAGGCCAAGGACGGCAGGAAGTGGAGCCAGAAGGAGATGTGGTGCCTCGCCACCGCGATCTACTTCGAATCCCGCGGCGAAGCCTATCGCGGTCAGGTTGCCGTCGGCCAGGTGGTGATGAACCGGGTCAAACACCGGCTCTATCCGACGACCATCTGCGGCGTGGTGTTCCAGAACCAGCACAAGCGCAACGCCTGCCAGTTCTCGTTCGCCTGCGACGGCATCCCCGAGCGCGTAACCGAGCAGAAATCGTGGAAGCAGGCGCAGGAAATCGCCAAGGGCGTCGTCGATGGCAGCCTCTACCTCACCGAGGTGGGCTACGCCACGCACTACCACGCCACCTATGTCCGGCCGCATTGGGCGCCGCGCATGAAGAAGGTGACCAAGATCGGTCTCCACGTCTTCTACCAGTTCAAGCGCGGCTGGAAGTTCGGCTGACAACGCCCTGTCCGGGCTAGTTGCCGACCATGATGTATCCGCCACCGCTTAGCGGAACGACGGTTTGGATCGAGTCGGCGTGGCGGAACTTGAAGCCCACCCAGCCTCCGTCCGACAGATACGCCACAGCATCGAACTCCCGGCTCCCGTCGCGGAGGATCCCCGGATAGCGCACATGCGGCGAGTCGAGCCCGTCGCTGGAATAGACTCCGCTCGGCGTCGTCACCACGGAAACAAAGCTGGTCTTGCCCGCCTCGATCTTGCGCACCACCTGGGTCGACAGCACGTCCTGCGAAACGCTCGGCTCGACCGACCACTGCGGCTTGAAGAAGTCTCCGTCGCGGTCAAAGAGCTTGAGCACCTGATGCTTGGCGCTGTGCATCGTCTTCAACGGTTGCTCGTCGGCCCAGGCATGGGGAACGATCGCCGGCATGACAAAGGCGACGCAGGCAGCCGTGCCGACCAGCGCGCCCAGCGCGGCATACTTCCACTTGTTCTGCATTCCGACGCCTCCCAGCTGATTTGGGCCTTAACCCTTTATCAACCATGGCGGGTCGCTGCGTCAAAATGGAACAGTTGTTTACCTTAACTTAAGCATCCTGGGGATGGGCGGAACCTTCAGTGAAGGTTCTCCGCCAAATCCTCGACAGCAGCGACGAAGCGGTCATGCGCTTCGCGCGTCGGCCACGGCCGGATCAGCCGGTCGAATTTGTCGAGGTCGAAGGCGGGCAGCGTCGGCTCGCCGAAGAACTTCCGCGCTTCATTGAGCTCGAAGCCGGCGAGGTGCACCGCCTCGAGATAGGCGGCTTCCCGGTCCGCCACCTTGATTCGTTTGTTGAGCGAGGCCGGGGGCAGGGCGCCCAGCGAAAAGCGGAGATGCACGGCGCCGAGCAACCGGTTCTCCACCTCCTTGTAATTGCCGCCCATCGCCGCCTTGAACGGGCTGATGATGTCGCCCATCACATATTCCGGCGCGTCGTGGAGAATGGCATAAAGCTGCTCGGCGACGGTGGCCTCGCGATTGAGGGCACGGAAGATCTCCAGCACCAGTACCGAGTGCTGCGCTACCGAAAATGGGTAGTCGCCCAGGGTCTGCCCATTCCAGCGCGCCACGCGGGCCAGCCCATGCGCGATATCGGAGAGCTCGACGTCGAGCGGCGACGGATCGAGCAGGTCGAGCCGCCGCCCGCTCAACATCCTCTGCCACGCCCGCGAAGCCACCCGCGCCATACCCACCCCCGTCGGTCAGGGGCGCAGTGTGCACGATTCTCGCTGCGGGGTGACCCAGTGCCAAGGGCACCGGACGGAGTGTCACCTCCCCCCTTGCGGGGGAGGGTCAGGGTGGGGGGTATGAGAGCCACGCTGAAGGTGTCCGAGAAAGCCGAACTCACCCCAGCGTCACTGGCCCATCCACCCCCACCCCTGTCCCCTCCCCGCAAGGGGGAGGGTGACCCGACTGAGAGCCCTCACTCCTCGCCCACATCCCCAAACCCATATGTCGCCCACTCGGGCAGATTCAGCTCCACAGGCAGGTTGGCGAAAGTCGCCGCATGGGCGTCCGGCACCCGATCCAGCCTGACGATGGCCACCGCCTCGCCCTCATGCATGGTGCCGATGGTGCCCACCTCGCGCTCGCCGACGAGGAGCGGCGCACCCGGCGCCGCTCCGTCGGGCAGGCCGGTGACGACTACCGGACGTCGTCGCGCGGTGCCGCGATGCTGCATCCGGCTGACGACCTCCTGCCCGATGTAGCAGCCCTTCTTGAAGTCGACCCCGCCGAGCAGGTCCATGCCGACATCATGGGGAAAGGTCGTGTCCGACCCATAATCCGCGCCCTGTTCCGTCACACCCCGGCCGATGCGGGCTGTGAGCCAGGGTCCCTCGTCCTCGGGGATCTCAGTGCCCCTTTCGACGATGAACCGCGTCCCGATCCCGCGGTCGTCGAGATGCGCTACGCCTGGCGCCTCGGCCTCATCGGTCCAGCCGACGACATGCGTTTCGCGCAGGTCCTCGATCTCCACCTGCGCCCTGAGCTTGTACATTTTCATGCGTTTGAGGAACCCGTCGGCGACATCGGCATGCACGTCGAGCCAGAATGCATCCTCGTGGAAGCCGGCCAGGCCCTCTGCCTGAATCTTCCCCTGCGGCGACAGCAGCGCGAACCAGACGGCCGGCCCCGCCGCCGCCAGCACGCGTCCAGTCACCACATCGAACAGCAGCTTTTGCGCCTCCGGTCCCGAGAACCGGAAGGCCGCACGCGACGGACGAAGGATTGTGACCATGGTTCGCTTCCGCTAAACCGCCGCAAACATCGGCGGACTTGAGACATGGCGCACTACGAGACGATCTTCAAGAACGGCACCGTCGTGAACCACGACGGCATCCACCTCGCGGACATCGCCGTATCCCAGGGCCGCATCGCTGCCATCGGCGATCTTTCCGCCGACAGCGCCTTCGATCATGTCGATTGCCGCGGGCTCCACATCCTGCCCGGCGTCATCGATACCCAGGTGCATTTCCGCGAGCCCGGTCTCACCCACAAGGAAGACCTCGAGTCCGGCTCCCGCTCGGCGGTGATGGGCGGCGTCACCGGTGTCTTCGAAATGCCCAACACTAACCCGCTGACCACGACGCGGGACACCTTCGAAGCCAAGATTGCCGCCGGCACCAACCGCATGCACTGCGACTTCGCCTTCTACGTCGGCGGCACGCACGAAAATGTCGCCGACCTTCCGGTGCTCGAAAAGCTGCCCGGCTGCGCCGGTGTAAAGGTCTTCATGGGCTCGTCGACCGGCAGCCTCCTGGTGCCCGATGACGCTGGCGTCGAAGCCATCCTTCGCGCCATCTCGCGCCGCGCTGCCTTCCACTCCGAGGACGAGTATATGCTCGAGGAGCGCAAGCACCTGCGCGTCCCGGGCGAACCGTCCTCGCATCCCATCTGGCGCTCGCCGGAAGTGGCGCTGCACTCGACCCAGCGCCTCGTCGCGCTGGCGCGGAAGACCGGCAAGCGCATCCACGTCCTCCACATTTCCACCGCCGAGGAGATGGTGTTCCTCGCCGACCACAAGGACGTCGCCTCGGTGGAGGTCACCCCGCACCATCTGACCCTCGACGAAACCGCCTACACCCGCCTCGGCACCTATGCGCAGATGAACCCGCCGGTCCGCGATGCGGTACATCGCGAAGGCATCTGGGCCGGGGTCCGCAACGGCGTCGCCGACATCCTCGGCTCCGACCACGCCCCGCACACCCGCGAAGACAAGGACCATTCCTATCCGGCATCGCACTCCGGCATGACCGGCGTGCAGACCCTCGTCCCCATCATGCTCGACCACATCAATGCTGGGCGCCTCAGCCTCGAGCGCTTCGTCGACATGACCAGCCACGGCCCCAACCGCCTCTTTGGCATCGCCAACAAGGGCCGCATCGCCGTCGGGTATGATGCCGATCTGACTGTGGTCGATCTGAAGCGCACCGAAACCATCACCGATGCCTGGACCGCCTCCCGCGCTGGTTGGACTCCCTATGATGGGGTGAGCGTCACCGGCTGGCCTGTCGGCACCATCGTCCGCGGCCACAAGGTGATGTGGCAGGGCGAGCTCGTCACCCCCTCCATCGGCCAGCCCATGCGCTTTTTGGAAGCGCTGTAAAACCTACTGAATGACGCGTTCGAGGTCGTATTCGCCGGCGCGGATGCGCTCGGGCAGGCCCTCGACGAGGAGTGCGACCGCCTCCGACCCGTGCGAGGTCACGAGCGCGGTGAGCGCCGCAAACAGCGATGCATGCGCCAGCGCATAGCTTTCGATGCCGTCATCCTCGGCGCTGTTCCAGGCTTCCGCCAGGTATTCGAGCGCCATCTGGCGCTCTTCCTGGGCCGGATCGTGCGCCGCTTCGGCGTCGGAATCAGCGAACAGAGGTTTGGTAAATTTCATGCCACTGCGGTAGCACGGCGATCTCGCCCTCGCGCCCGAGAAGTAACGAGAAGGTTAACAGCGCCTCGCAAAGTGTAGTTAATTGGCGCGAGCCGCCTACTCGGCGTAGCGCGAATGGATGTCGCGGGCCAGCTGCTCGGCCTCGACCAGGAGCCGCGTCAGCGCCTCGTTAGCCGACACCGTGCAGAGCCGGTAGAGCCGAGAATAGGCCGCATAGCCGCCGTTGAAGGCGCCGGCCAATCGCTGCCGCCGGTCGTCGTCCGCCTGGTCCAGCGCGATCAGGTCTTCCATCTGCGCCCGCCAATCCTCGACGCCCGGCTGGCACAGCGGCTGCAGGAAATAGAGGCTGCCCAAAATCTCGGCGAGCCGCTCCATCTCCTTCTGATAGGGCGGGTCGACCGCCAGCACCGGCTGGCAGAGCAGGATCGACAGGGCCAGGCCGCGGAGGAGGGGAGGGATGCGCATCGAAGGAGTGCTAGCCGATTTAACTCCGGTCGAACAGCCGGAACGCCGCTTCCAGCACGCTGCCGAGGTCCGGCGTCGTGCGCAGGCCGTAGAGCTGGTCCGGTCGTAGCCAGCGGTAGGCGGTGATTTCCTCGGAGATCCTCACCTCGCCCTCGAACCCTTCGGTGGCGAACACCTGCAGCAGGAACTGGCCGCCTTCCCCCAGGTACATCTTGCGGATCGGCATCAGCCGGAAGCAGTAAAGCCCCGTCTCCTCCATCACCTCGCGCTGCGCCGCCTGTTCCGGCGTCTCTCCCGGCTCCAGTCGCCCGCCCGGCAGGCTCCACATGCCGAAATAGGGTTTCCGGTTGCGCTGGATCAGCAGCACCTTGTCCCTGTCGATCAGTGCGACGCTTGCGGCATTGGGTGTTCTCGTCATGTTCACGGTGTCGCAATTTGCCTCCGGCGGCGCAAGCCCGTAACAAGACGGTGACGAAAGGACCAGAAAATGTGCGGACGCTATGCGGCCACCCTGCCGCCCGAAATGATGGTCGAGCTCTTCAAGCTGCTGAACCGCATCGACTATCCGCCGCGCTACAACATCACTCCGACGCAGCCGATCGCCGTAATCTGGGAGCAGGAGGCGCGCCGCACCGTGCAACTTGCGCGCTGGGGCTTCGTCCCCGGTTGGGTCAAGGATCCGCGTGAGTTCCCGCTGCTCATCAACGCCCGCGCCGAAGGTTTGCTCGAAAAACCGTCCTTCCGCGACGCCATCAAGCGCAATCGCTGCGTCATCCCCGCCAGCGGCTATTTCGAGTGGATGAAGGGCCCGGACGGCAAAAAGCGCCCCTACTACATCACGCTCGAGGACGACGAGGTCATGGCTTTCGCC
>DATCRS010000429.1:0-2306 GCA_036568845.1 Devosia sp.
ATGCCCGCCGATCCCGACCAACGGAATGTAGGGGAGATCGTAGATCATATCGATGCCGTCGTAGACCATCTTGAGCGCGACATAGAGGATGACCAGCAGCCCGAGCCAGGCGATCCAGCGATGCTTGGTGAGCAGGCCGGCAATGAAGCTGGCGGCGATGCCCATCAGCACGACCGAAAGCGCAAGGCCGAAGATCAGCGCCTCGAAATGATGCTGCGCCGCACCGGCCACGGCCAGAACGTTGTCGAGCGACATCGAGACGTCGGCAATGACGATATTGGTGACCGCCTGGCGCAGCGTCTTGCGCGGTGCGCCCCCGGCCACCGTGCCGTCCCTGTTGATATCGCTGTCCGAAAGCGCCTCGGTTGCGGCCTCTTCCTCCGAGTGCGGCACGGCCAGCTCGCGGTACATTTTCCAGCACACCCAGAGCAGCAGCAGGCCACCAGCGATGAGCAACCCGCCGCCGAGCGAAAGCAGTTGCGTGGTGACGAGGGCAAAGCAGATGCGGAGGACGGTCGCGGCCGCGATGCCGATGAGGATGGCCTTGCGGCGCTGGTCGGACGGCAGGCCCGCAGCGGCGAGGCCGATCACCACGGCATTGTCGCCTGCCAGGACGAGATCGATGAGGATGACTTGCACGAACGCCGAAATCGCAGCGGGATCGATGCCGAGCATGCGGTTCACTCCAGAGATCAAGGATGGTTATCTAGGCCAGCGCCCGACACGGATGAAGGTTCCCGCCGATCATTCGACGGCAAAGGGCGCGTCAAATGGCGGCGTGGACGACAAGCGTCGTTCAGGTTCGCTATGCGGTCGCCAGCGATAGACTGGCTCTGGGCTCACCATCACCGCTCTCGGGGAGCGGCTTGGTGGGTGCACAAGGACTCGAACCTTGGACCCGCTGATTAAGAGTCAGCTGCTCTACCATCTGAGCTATGCACCCTGGGCCGGGCGGGGACATAGCAAAGGGATTCGTGTTCTGTCCAGCACTAATCCGCCCGCTTCCGCACTTTCCCGTTTTCGCCAGATTGATAAGTTAGCGCCTCCCGCTTGAGGCTTGGAACATCAGGATTTTCGACCGATGCAGCTTGCCGACGCCTTTGCCTTGCCCGTCAACTGGCTGACGGCCAACGCCGTTTCGCTGTTCTGGGCCGCGGCGGTGCTGATCCTTTCGTGGTACTTCTCCAAGTTCCTCTATCGCGCCATCAGGAGCCTGCTGCCGCAGGCCTACGGCGTCGACAAGAATTTTGCCCCCCTGCTCGCCCAGGCGGCGCGCTACGGCGTCATCATCTTCGGCATCGTCACGGCTCTGAGCTTCATGGGGGTTTCCAGCGCATCCATCTACGCCGTGGTCGGCGCCGCCGGCCTCGCCGTGGCACTGGCGCTGCAAGGCACGCTCTCCAATATTGCCGCCGGCATCATGCTGATCTGGCTGAGGCCCATCGCCATCGGCGAGTACATTACCGGCGACGGCGTTGCCGGCGTGGTCGTGGAGATCGGGCTCTTCGGCACGCGGCTGCGTTCGACCAGCGGGCTCTACATATTCACGCCGAACACAAAACTCTGGAACAGCGCCATCACCAATCACAGCCGCGAGCCGCGGCGGCGTATCGACGTCAACATCAACGTGCCGGATTCGATCGATCTGGGGCGGGCACGCCGCGCCATGCTGAAGATCGCCACCAGCGACAAGCGCGTGCAGGTCGACCCGCCGCCCACCGTGCATGTCGAGGCCTTTGCCGGCGATCGCATCATCTTGCAGATGCGCGCCTGGGTGCCGACGCCCGAATATCTCAACGCCCTGCGCGACGTGACGGAGAAGGCCAAGCTCGCGATCAACAAGATCCTTGCCGGCGCGGGCGAAGAAGCCCAGGTCACGGTCGCCGAAGACCCGCACACGGTAAAGCCCGGGGAAAAGACGCCGGATCTCAGCTGAGCGGGATTTGTGCCACGTCCTCGGGTTCGACACGCCTCGTGGTTCGACAAGCTCACCATGAAGCTACTGAGGGACCAGCGCTTCAGAGAACCTCATCCTGAGCTTGTCGAAGGACGAGGTTCGGGCACACCGATGCACCGGACAGCCATTGGCTTCCGGGGATGTCAAAGAGCGAACAACGGCGGAGCATGGCCCGTCGATGGTTCGAGTGCCGGAGGCTGAAACGCGGCTCCGGCTGGAGCCCTGCTCCGCCGTCGTGACCGGGGTTTTGGGCGTTCACCGGGAAGCTCCGGGGCGTTTTGCGGAATGCCCCACCGCCGCAGGGTCCTTGTCCTGACCAGACCACGCTCTTCGCGCTTCTCCAGTCGAA
>DATCRS010000430.1:0-3701 GCA_036568845.1 Devosia sp.
CGCCCGCCATGACATAGGCCACGAGGGCAGGACGGTTCTCCTTCGCGCAGGCGGCGAAGCGATCGGCGATCCGGGTGCTCATTACATGTCCATCCCGAGGTACTTGCCGACCGATTCCACATCCTTGTCGCCGCGACCCGAAAGGCAGAGGACGACCGTCTGGTCCTTCCCCATGGTCGGCGCGAGCTTCATCACCTGCGCGAGGCCGTGCGCGCTCTCGAGCGCCGGAATGATGCCTTCGAGCTTGGTGCAGAGCTGGAACGCCGCCAGCGCCTCCTTGTCGGTGATCGGCACATAGATGACCCGCTTGCTGTCGTGCAGCCAGGCATGCTCGGGCCCGACGCCCGGATAGTCGAGACCGGCCGAAATCGAGTGGCCTTCGAGGATCTGCCCGTCGGCGTCCTGCAAGAGGTAGGTGCGGTTGCCGTGCAGCACGCCGGGGCGGCCGCCGGTCATCGAGGCGGCATGGCCGTTCTCGACATCGATGCCGTGCCCGCCGGCCTCGGCGCCATAGAGCTTGACCGATGGGTCGTCGAGGAACGGATGGAAGGTGCCGATAGCATTGGAACCGCCACCGACGCAGGCCACCAGCGCATCGGGCAGCCGGCCTTCGGCTTCCATGTGCTGCGCCTTGATCTCCTCGCCGATCACCGACTGGAAGTTGCGCACCATCTCCGGATAGGGGTGCGGCCCGGCGGCCGTGCCGATGAGATAATAGGTCGTCTCGACATTGGTCACCCAGTCGCGCAGCGCCTCGTTCATGGCGTCCTTGAGCGTGCCGGCGCCGGCGGTGACCGGGCGGACTTCGGCGCCCAGCATCTTCATGCGCCACACATTGGGCCGCTGCCGCTCGACGTCGGTCGCGCCCATGAAGATCACGCAGGGCAGGTCGAACTTGGCGCAGACCGTCGCCGTCGCCACGCCGTGCTGGCCGGCGCCGGTCTCGGCGATGATGCGGGTCTTGCCCATCCGCTTGGCCAGGAGGATCTGGCCCAGCGTGTTGTTCACCTTGTGGCTGCCGGTGTGGTTGAGCTCTTCGCGCTTGAAGTACACTTTGGCGCCGCCGAGATGCTCGCTGAGCCGCTCGGCGAAATAGAGCGGCGACGGCCGGCCGGTATAGTGCTTGCCCAGCCGGTCGAGCTCAGCCTGGTATTCCGGGTCGGCCTGGGCGGCGCGATAGGCCTTCTCCAGGTCGAGGATCAGCGGCATCAGCGTTTCGGCGACGAAGCGCCCGCCGAAGTCGCCGAAGCGGCCCCGCTCGTCGGGGCCGTTGCGCAAACTGTTGGCGCGATCCGAAGGCATCAGCCGAACATCTCCCAATGGTCCGGCGGAACGGCCCGCGCGGCGCGCGCCCGTTATAGAGGATCATGGCCGAGGGGCAAGCGCTGCTGGATCGAAGATAGAGGGTGTGGGCCGATGCTTCGGTTCTATCGCCTTCTCCCCTTGAGGGAGAAGGTGCCCGAAGGGCGGATGGGGGGTGTGTCTCCACATCCGAGATAGCGGAAAGGTACCCCTCATCCGTCTCGCGCTACGCGCGATCCACCTTCTCCCTCAAGGGGAGAAGGGAACCCGACTGAGAGATACTCAGACCACCGCGCGCGCGTTTTCAATAAAGGCGCGGATGAGCTTGGCGTCCTTGATGCCGGGGGCAGTCTCGACGCCTGAGGAGACATCGACGCCATGGGGCGGACGGCGCGGATGGCGTCGGCGACGGTCTCGGGCTTCAGCCCGCCGGCGAGAATGAACTGCTGCTCAGGGTCCAGCCCCTTGAGCAGCGTCCAGTCGAACGTGGTGCCGTGCCCGCCGGGCCGCTCGGCGCCCTTGGGGGCCTTGGTGTCGAGCATGATGCGGTCGGCGACGTCGGCAAAGCTCGCGACGCTGGCCACGTCCTCGGCCGAGCCGATCGAAACCACCTTCATCACCGCGATGCCGGCCTCGTCGCGGATGGCCTCCACCCGGTGCGGCGTCTCGGGGCCGTGCAGCTGGATCCAGTCGGGCGAGAGCGCGGCCACTTCCATGACGCAGCTATTGTCCGGATTGACCAGCACCACGCAGGTCTCGATGCGGCCACGCGCTTCGGAAATCAGCGTCTGCAGCGTCTCGATGTCGACATGCCGCGGGCTGCGGGCAAAGTGCATGAAGCCGACCATGTCGGCGCCGGCCTCGATGGTGGCTTCGAGCAAAGCGGGGGTCTTGATGCCGCAAATCTTGATGAGGATGGGGTCAGCCATAAGAGATCGGTGATGGGTCAGCCGGTCAGCGGGTTTGCGCGAGGTCGTCCACGTTGATAAGGGCCTGGTTGGCCGGAGCGCGGCGCGCTGCGTCGAGCTCGCGATGCAGGCGCTCGGTTTCGCGGCGCCAGTGCCGCTCGTCGCGCCGGTGCGGGCTCTGCGCGAACCAGGTGGCGATACCGCCCAGCACCACGCCGACGAGCAGGATGAGGAAGATGACGAGGAACAGCGGCACGCCGACGCGAGCGGCCGCCAGCTGGTCGGCCGGGGCGAAGGGGTTGAAGTTGACGACCACGAGCTGGGTATTGGCGAGGGCGAAAACGATCAATACCGCGCAGAGCGGCACGAGCACGAACCAGCCAACGATGCGTTTGACCATCGATATTCCCTGGCGTGCGCGGCCGGTTTCTACCGGTTGAGGCGCTCGCGGATCTCCTTGCCGGCCTTGAACTGGGGCACGTACTTCTCGCCGACGTCCACCTGTTCGCCGGTGCGGGGGTTGCGTCCGACGCGGGCCGGGCGGTTCTTTACCGAAAAGGCCCCGAAGCCGCGTAGCTCGACCCGGTCTCCCCGGGCCATCGCGTCGCCGACCTCGTCGAGGATCGCATTCACGATGTTTTCGATATCGCGCTGGAACAAATGTGGATTTTCGTCAGCAAGCTTTTGAACGAGCTCAGACTTTATCATGCCGCCCCCCGGCGTTCCGAAACGAAGTCAAGTGGGCTTCTCACATCGATGGTCCAACCTGCCAAAGCGAAACCAGCCCGTCAAGCGCGATCGGCCCGGCCGCAGGAAGCCCCAGCGCCGTCCGGGCGCTCTGGCCGAGCAGGTCGCCGAGGTTGAACCAGCTCTGCTTGGGCAGCGGATAGTAGGTGTAGACGGGCAGGTCGGCGGCCAGCTGCTTGTCGGATTCCAGCCAGGCAATGGCCTCCGGTTCGCCGCCGATGGCGTCGATGAGCTTGGCCTCGATGCCCTGGCGCCCGGTGACGATGCGGCCATCGGCGAGGGTGAGGGTCTCGGGCCGCGACAAGCCGCGCCGTTCCGCCACGACATCGACGAACCAGTCGAAGCTGTCATTGATCATCGCCTGCAGCGAGGCGCGGACTTCCGGCGTCATCGCCTCGTCGTAGTCCGGCTCGGCCTTTAGCGGACCGGTCGCCACCTTGTCGAGATCGATGCCGATGGTGTCGAGCAGCTTGCCGGCATTGACGTGCTGGTAGAGGACGTCGATCGAGCCCACGATCGAGAGCCGCCGCGCGAAGATGCGGTCGGTGGCGATGGCGGTCATGTAGGCGGCCGAAGCGCCGAGCTCGCCGATCACCGCCACCACCGGCTTTTTCGCCCTGAGCGCGGTGATCGCCTCGTAGAGTTCCTCGCCGCCTGCTGTCGTGCCGCCGGGCGAGTTGATGGCGACGATCACCGCCTTCACCTTGTCGTCCTCTGCCAGCTCCTCGAAGGCCTTGCGGCGGG
>DATCRS010000431.1:0-12808 GCA_036568845.1 Devosia sp.
AACCGCCTCACCGGCACCGACGGGTATCTGGCCCGCGTGGGGAGCTGGCTGAAGACGGCGTTCTGAGCGGAGCTTGAACTGAGGTACTCGCGGTAATACCTTGTCATTCGCAATCCTTACCAGGAGGCGAACACATGAGTACGACCGTCACCAGCAAGGGCCAGGTCACCATCCCCAAGGCCGTCCGCGAAATGCTCGACATTCAGCCCGGCACCGAAATCCAGTTTCGCCTCGCCGACGATGGCTCCATCGTCATCGAGCGCGCTGATGGCCGGCAGCGCAAGAGTCACTTCGAGAAGCTCAGAGGCACAGCCGGCCCGGGCATGAGTACAGATGAACTCATGGCATTGCTGCGCGGTGACGATTGACCCTCGTCGATACTAACGTCCTGTTGGATGTTATTACCGGCGACGAACGCTGGTTCGCGTGGTCAATCGCCCAGCTTGAGAGGGCCAGCCTGGCAGGCCCTTTGTTCATCAATGATGTGGTCTATGCTGAACTCGCGGCGCGCTACGAGCACATTGACGACCTGGATGTCGCGCTTTGGGATGTCCGAATTGAGGTGGCAGCAACACCCAGGCCTGCACTGTTCCTCGCCGGAAGGGCCTACCTGGCCTATCGGCGGGCAGGAGGTACCCGAACGGGCGTCCTGCCGGATTTCTTCATCGGCGCACATGCGGCCGTGCTCGGAACGCCCCTTATTACCCGAGACACCAGGCGCTACCGTACGTACTTTCCTACAGTCGAACTCATCACGCCGCCAGCTTAACGCCTCTTCGTATTCACCCTTGCCCAGGTCTCCTCGGCATCGTCGAACACCGTGCGGCCGCCGTATTCGGGTGAGCGGCGCCATTCTTCAGCGACGAACTCGCGGAAGGTCGGGCCCTTGGCTGTCGCCTCCAGCTTTCGGGCCTGGTCGTCGAGGCGCTTGATGGCGCTCAGCTCCTCGCTCCGGCCGAGGCGCGCCTTCACCATGGCGTACTTCAAGACCTTGATGGTCTCATCATAGACCTTGAGCGGTACCGGAAACGGCGCTCCGTCCTTGCCGCCATGGGCCATGGCGAAGCGGGCGGGGTCGGCGAAGCGGTGCGGCGCGCCATGGATCACCTCGGCCACCTGCGCCAACGACTTCACGGTCCGGGCGCCGACTCCCGGCACCAGCAGCAGCTCGGAAAAATCGGTCGGCGCCTTCTCCTCGGCCGCGGCGAGGGCGCCGTGCAGGCGACGCATCACCACGTCCTTTTCGCGGATGTCGTGATGGGCCGGCATGATGAGATGGGGCAGCACCATCTGCGCCGGGGCAGGGGCCGCTCTTCTGGGTTCCAGTGCAACCAGCTGGTCGACAATCCCGTCCGGCCCCAGTTCGGCGAGCAGCTTCAGCTGCGCCTGCCGCGACTTCTCGGCGCGATGGTCGGCGAGATTGACGATGTTGCCTTCCGACTGTCCGTCGATCGCGGCATGCGGGTCGTCGACGAAGCTCTTGAGGCCCTCGGACTTCCAGTGGTAGCGGCGGGCCGTGTTGGTCTGGTCCTTCATGCCCTGCTGCACCACGACCCAGCTGCCGTCGGCGGCGACGATGAAGCCATGCAGGTAGAGCTCGAACCCGTCCTGCACTGCTGCGCTGTCCACCTTGGCGACGAGCCGGCTGGCCTGAGCCAAGGCAGCGCCGTCGAAGCCGACGCGGTTGCCGATACTCACAAGTTCCTCCGGAGTCTTTCGCGAATGTCTGCCGCGGCCGCCGCAGACATAGAGACCCAGCTCACCCTCCAGCGGCTTCAGTCCACGCTTCAGTGCGCCGATGACGCTGGTGGTGATGCCAGACGAGTGCCAGTCCATCCCCATCACCGCGCCAAAGCTCTGAAACCAGAACGGGTGCGCCAGCCGCCGAAGCAGCTCGTCGCGTCCATATTCATGCACGATGGTCTGGCAGATCACCGCGCCGAGCTTGGCCATACGCTCTGCGAGCCATGCCGGGACCCGTCCCCCATGCAGGGGCAGGTCGGCGCTGCCGGATCGCTGGGCCATGATTGTCGTCCTCGACTGTGTCAAACTAGAACATAGCAGGAACGCGTCCCGCTGTGAACCATCGCGTGGCGGAAGTTCATGGCCTGCGCCCACGCGCAGCCCAGCCGATTCACGAGTCTTTCGTGCACTTTAGCGCCGCGAGTTGCAGTTCGAGCCCATGCTTAACCGGCGGTTACAAGTGAACGGAAATCGCTTGCAATTTGCGCGTCCGTTAACGGTTTCGGTGGCCTTGTTAGGACCCGGTTAACGATTTGGCGACTAAAACTTACGCAGTACGCCACCTATGGGGCCATCCATGACGATCAACCTCACGATCCCTGACATCCAGGAACTGAAACCCCGCATCACCGTGTTCGGTGTCGGTGGCGCCGGCGGCAATGCCGTCAACAACATGATCGCCTCGGGCCTGGATGGCGTCGACTTCGTGGTGGCCAATACCGACGCCCAGGCGCTGGCGCTCTCCAGCGCGCAGCGGATCATCCAGCTCGGCGTCTCGGTCACCGAAGGTCTCGGGGCAGGGTCCCATCCCGAAGTCGGCAAGGCGGCGGCCGAAGAGAGCTACGACGAGATCAACGACCACCTCTCCGGCTCGCACATGGTGTTCATCACTGCCGGCATGGGTGGCGGCACGGGCACCGGCGCGGCTCCGGTCATCGCGCGCGCGGCACGGGAGCAGGGTATCCTGACCGTCGGCGTCGTGACCAAGCCCTTCACCTTCGAAGGCAATCGCCGCGGCCGCCTCGCCGAAGATGGCATCGACGAGCTGCATCGCCATGTCGATACGCTGATCGTCATCCCCAACCAGAACCTCTTCCGCGTCGCCAACGAGAAGACCACCTTCGCCGATGCCTTCAAAATGGCCGACCAGGTGCTCTATTCCGGCGTCGCCTGCATCACCGACCTGATGGTCAAGGAAGGCCTCATCAACCTCGACTTCGCCGACGTGCGCGCCGTGATGCGCGGCATGGGCAAGGCGATGATGGGCACCGGCGAAGCCTCCGGCGAGGATCGCGCTCGTCACGCGGCCGAGGCTGCTATCGCCAACCCGTTGCTCGACGACGTCTCGATGCACGGCGCCCGTGGTCTCCTGATCTCCATCACCGGCGGTCCGGACCTCACCCTCTACGAGGTGGACGAGGCGGCGAGCCGCATCCGCGAGGAAGTCGACCAGGATGCCAACATTATCCTCGGCGCCACCTTCGATCCCAATATGAACGGCTCGATCCGGGTGTCCGTGGTCGCCACCGGCACCGATGCGACCATGGTGCAGGCGCTGGAGCCGCACAAGGCGAACGGTTCGCGCCAGCCGCTGCACGCCGAGCAGATCCGCCGGGCCATGCCGGATCCCGCGCCGCAGGCCGCTCCGCAGCCGGCCTATGAGCTGGAGTCGCAGGTCGAGCAGGCGGTGGCCGAGGCCATCCAGGAGCCGGACTTCGCGACCTATCAGCAGGACGACGACATCACGGTCGAGCCCTATATTCCGGCCGCGACTCACAACGTCCTCGAAGAAGCCGCCCGGGCGCCGGAAGCCCCGATCCCGAGCGTTTATGTGCCCTCCAGCGCCGAGCGTCCGGACGGGCAGCGCCGGATGCCGCGCACCGAGGAGCTTCCAGTTGTTGCAAGACGGTCACTCGCGACCGAAGAAAAGCATGAAGCAGAGCCTCGTAACGCCCGCGCCCTATTCAAGCGCCTGGCGTCCAATGTGGGCAACGTCCTGCGGTCCAGCGAGCAGCAGGGGCGTGACGAAACCGGCTACTCCACCGAAGCCGATGCCGCTGCGCGGAGCGCCATAGAGGCAGGCGCGCCAAGGGTTTCCCACGCTCCGGCCGCTCAGGAAGGCGCCGCCGGCTCGCTCGATCGGCACGGTCGCGAGCCCGCCGCGGCGGTCCAGAAGGACCACATCGAGATCCCGGCGTTTCTCCGCAAGCACGGTTAGCCGGCGCTTAATTCGCCAGCATAAACATCACCCGGTGCGACTTCCGCACCGGGTTTTTATTGGCTAAGACACTGCGTCGGGGCCGTCTGTCGGGGTTTGGAGTCTATCGCATGCAGAAACTGTCGGCGCGGCAACGCACTCTTGCACGTGCGCTCGAGTTCAGCGGTTTCGGCGTCCATAGCGGTCTGCCTGTCACCCTCACCATCGAGCCGGCTGCTGCCGACAGTGGGTATCTGATAGCGCGCAAGCTCGACAACGGGACCACGGTCGGTCCCGTGCCCGTACACTTCTCCCGCGTCACCCGCACCACGCTCTGCACCACGCTCGATCTGGGCGACAGCGTCTCTGTCGCCACGGTGGAGCATGTGATCTCGGCCCTCTCGGGCATGGGCGTCGACAACGCGCTCATCACCCTCACCGGCGCCGAGTGCCCGATTCTCGATGGCAGCGCCGCGCCTTATGTTCGCGGCATCATGGAGGTGGGGCTCGACGTACAGCCGGCGCCACGCCGCTACATCAAGATCATGCGGCAGGTGCTGGTCCGCAACAACGAGGCGTCCGCCGCGCTGGAGCCCTATAACGGCCGCATGCTGGACCTCGAGATCGATTTCGACAGCCGCGTCATCGGCCGGCAGCGGATGATCTTCGACTGGACGCCGCGCAAATACTGCGAGGATGTCTCACAGGCCCGTACCTTCGGCTTCGTCCGGGATGCCAAGATCCTGCGCCAGGCCGGCTATGCGCTCGGCTCGTCGCTCGACAATTCGATCACCGTGCACGAGGATCGCATCCTCAATCCGGGCGGCCTGCGCTATGAAGACGAGTTCGTGCGCCACAAGCTGCTCGACGCCATCGGCGATCTCGCGCTCTGCGGCCTGCCGATCTATGGCCGCTTCCGCTCCTACAAGGGTGGACATGCGCTCAATGCCCTCGTCCTTCACGGCCTCTTCGCCAGCGAAGCGAACTATGAGATCGTTTCGGCCAAGGATCTGCCGCTGGCCTTCGACGCGCTGGACGACGTGCCGGAGGGGCTCGCCGTGCGGCCGTACCTCCGTTCGGTCGGCTGACTGGGCAAGGTCCAGCCACAGTTTTGATCGTTTTTGTATTTAGTCGGCTTGGCAACGGGCGGCGTGTAAGGTGACGGGGCTTTTCGTGAATACCAAGGCATCTGCGGGACATTTCGGCCGGTTCGCCCGGATCGCGGCAATCGGCCTGGTGACGGTTGCGCTCGCCGGCTGCAACCTGTTCGGCCCGACCAAGATCAAGGAAGAGACCATCATCCCGCCCGAAACGCTTTACGCGGCGGCGATCAAGGACATGGACAACCAGCGCTACGTGACCGCGGTTGCCAATCTCGAGAAGCTGGAACGTCAGCATCCCTACTCGGAATACAACGAGCGGGCCAAGCTGATGCAGGTCTACGGCAACTACCGCATCGGCAAGTTCGACGAGGCGATCCTCGCCGCCGACCGTTTCCTTGCGCTCTACCCGAGCCACAAGGACGTGCCGTACGTCCTCTACCTCAAGGGCAATTCCTACTTCGGCCAGATCCGCGACATCACGCGCGACCAGCAGATCTCGAAGGACGCGATCGACACCTACACGCTCCTCATCAATAACTATCCCAAGAGCGAGTACGCCAAGGACGCGCGGGAGAAGATTCTCGTCGCCTATGACCAGATGGCGGGCAAGGAGATGTCGGTCGGCCGCTATTATCTGGGCAACGGGCAGTACGCCGCGGCGATCAATCGTTTCCAGATGGTCGCCGAGAACTACCAGACGTCGACGCACATCGAAGAGGCCCTCTATCGCCTCACCGAAGCGAATCTCTCGCTGGGTCTCGTCGGCGAGGCGCAGACTGCCGCCGCGGTGCTCGGTCACAACTATCCGTCGAGCCAGTGGTACAAGGACGCCGTCAACCTCTTGCAGAAGCAGGGACTGGCGCCGCAGATCAACAGTTCGAGCAAGCTCGCTTCGCTCAAGAAGAGCTGACAATTCCGTTGCTTGTTTGTTCCGGCTCGCGCTAGGTTCCCCCGGCGCGAGGGGAGGTACCGCCCGCGCTGCTTTGAGGGGTTGTTCCCGGAATGCTGAGTGCGCTTTCGGTTCGCAACATCGTCCTGATCGACCAGCTTGATCTCGGCCTCGACCAGGGGCTCACCGTGCTCACCGGTGAGACGGGTGCCGGCAAATCCATCGTTCTCGACGCACTGACCCTGGCCCTGGGTGGCCGTGGTGATGCTTCGCTGGTCCGCACCGGCGCGGAGAGCGGCCAGGTGGTCGCCGTATTGGCGCTGCCGCGCGAGCATCCGGCGCGCGAGGCGCTGCGCGACAACGATATTGCCGACGATGAGGACGTGATCCTGCGCCGCGTGCAGTTCGCCGATGGGCGCACGCGAGCGTTCATCAACGATCAGCCGGTTTCTGCCGGGCTGCTGCAGACCGTCGGCCGGTTGGTGGTCGAAATCCACGGCCAGCACGACGATCGTGCGCTCGTCGATGTCGCCACGCATCGCGCCGCGCTGGACGCTTTCGGCGGCCATGACACTGCGCCGGTGCGGGCGGCTTATGCGGCGCTGATCGAAGCCGATGCGGCAGTTGCCGACCAGCGCGCGGTGATCGCCGAGGCTCTGGCCAAGGAGGAGTATGCCCGGCACGTTGTCGAGGAACTCTCCGACCTCGCTCCGGAAGCCGGGGAGGAGGAGGTGCTTGCCGAGCGCCGCCAGCGCCTCATGACCCTCGAGAAGGCGGCCGAAGAAGTTCGCGACGCCGACGAGATCATCAACGGCCCGATGGCGCCTGGACCGGCTCTGGCCAGCCTGATGCGCCGGCTGATGCGGAAGGCCGAGGCGGGCGCCGCCATCTTTCAGCCGATCGTCGATGCGCTCGACGCCACGCTGGTCTCCCTCGATGCGACGTCGGAGGCCCTGGAAACGCTGCAGCGCGAGATGGCGTTCGACCCGGCCGACCTAGAGAAGGTCGAGGAGCGGCTGTTCGCTCTTCGCGCCGCCGCACGCAAGCATCACACTACCTGCGACGGGCTCTCCGAGGTGCTCTCCCGGTACAAGGCCGATCTCGAAATGCTGCAAAGCGGCGAGGAATCGCTGAAGGCGCTGGAGGCAAGAGCCGCAGCGGCGCGAGAGACCTATCTCAGGGCGGCCAAGCAACTGAGCGCCGAGCGCGAGAGGTCGGCCACGGCGCTGACCAAGGCGGTGGAAGCCGAGTTGCCCGACCTCAAGCTCGGATCGGCGAAGTTCATCGTCGACCGGCAGGTGGACGAAAGCAGAGTGGCGCCATTCGGGTTCGACCAGATCGCCTTTCATGTGCAGACCAATCCGGGGACGCTAGCTGGCCCGCTGCTCAAGGTGGCGTCGGGCGGCGAGCTCAGCCGTTTCCTCCTTGCTCTCAAAGTGGTTCTCGCCGACCGCGGCTCGGCACCGGTGCTGATCTTCGACGAAATCGACACCGGTGTGGGCGGTGCCGTTGCCGATGCGATCGGCCGCCGCCTCGCCCGGCTCGCGGACAAGGTGCAGGTGATTTCGGTTACGCACGCGCCACAGGTCGCCGCCCGCGCGCAGACCCACCTTCTTATCGAGAAGCAGGCCATCTCGGAGGGCGCTTTCATGCGCACGCATGTGAAGCCGTTGGATGGCGAGTCGCGGCGCGAGGAGGTGGCGCGCATGCTGGCGGGCGCCAAGGTAACCGAAGAGGCGCGTGCGGCGGCCGGCAAGCTCATTTCGGAGGTACACTAGTGGCCGATGGCGACCGCGAGATCGAGAGCTTTTCCGAGGACGAGGCGAGGGCGGAGCTCGACCGGCTGCACGAACTGATCGCGGCTGCCGACATCGCCTACCACCAGAACGACAATCCCGAGATCACGGACGCCGAGTACGATGCGCTGAAGCGCGAGTACCAGGCCATCGAGATCGCCTTCCCGCAGCTTCGCCGGCCTGACTCGCTCACCGGCAAGGTCGGCGCGCCGCCGGCGGAGGGCTTTGCCAAGGTGCGGCACGCCGTGCCGATGCTGAGCCTTGCCAAGGCCTATACCGACCAGGACGTCGTCGACTTCATCGAACGGGGCCGCCGTTTCTTCGAACGAGACAAAGGCCTCGAACTCGCCTTCACCGCCGAGCCCAAGATCGACGGCCTCTCGGCCTCGCTGCGCTACGAGAAGGGCGTCTTCGTCCAGGGCGCCACGCGCGGCGATGGAACGGTGGGCGAGGATATCACCGCCAACCTGCGCACCATCGCGGACATCCCGCAGAAACTCGAAGGCTCGGGCTGGCCGGACGTCATCGAAATCCGTGGCGAGGTCTACATGACCTATGCCGAATTCCAGGCCCTCAAGGAACGCTCGGCCGCGGCCGGCGGGCAGGACTACGTCAACCCGCGCAACACGGCCGCCGGATCGCTGCGCCAGAAGGACCCGTCGGTCACGGCCAGCCGGAACCTGAGATTCTTCGCCTATGCCTGGGGCTACACCTCGGAGGACCCGGCGCCGACACAATTCGAGGCGGTGCGAAAATTCGGCGACTGGGGTTTCAAGATCAGCCCGCTGATGGTGCGCGCAAAGTCATCCGACGAGCTGATCGCGCACTACAAGACCATCGAGGCGCAGCGCTCCTCGCTCGGCTACGATATCGACGGCGTCGTCTACAAGCTCGACAATCTCGAGCTGCAGCGGCGTTGGGGCTTTGTCACCGGCGAGCCGCGCTGGGCCGTGGCCCACAAGTTCCCCGCGGAGCAGGCCAGCACCACCGTTCGCCGTATCGACATCCAGGTCGGCCGCACCGGGACGCTGGCGCCCGTTGCACGTCTCGCGCCGGTGAGCGTCGGCGGCGTGGTGGTCGAGAACGTCACGCTCCACAACGAGGACTACATCAAGGGCATCGACTCGACCGGCGCGCCGATTCGCGGGGACGAGCCGATCGACGTCCGCATCGGCGACACCGTGGTCATCCAGCGTGCCGGCGACGTCATTCCGCAGATCGTGCGGGTGGTGCTCGAAAAGCGCCCGCCCGAGGCGGTGCCATATGAGTTCCCCCACACCTGTCCGGTGTGCGGTTCTCCGGCCGTCCGGGAAATCAACGAGAAGACCGGCAAGGAGGATTCCCGCCGCCGCTGCACCGGCGAGATGGTCTGCGCCGCGCAGGCGGTCGAGCGGCTCCGTCACTTCGTCTCGCGCGGTGCCATGGATATCGAGGGCCTCGGGGCCGAGAATATCGACCTTTTCTTCAATGCGGGGTTGCTGAAGACCGCTGCCGACATCTTCACCTTGCACGAGCGCCGACCCGAGGTGCAGCGGGCGCTGGCAGAACGCCGGGAGGAGCAGGCGCGTCTGCGCGAGCTTGCCACCGGCAAGGCGCGCAAGAACGTGCGCAGCGTCGAAGATCGCAACTACGAAGGGCTGGAGAAGCTCTTCAATGCCATCGACGCGCGGCGCGAGCCGGAGCTCGACCGCTTCATCTTCGCGCTCGGCATCCGCCATATCGGTGAGACCACCGCCGCGGCGCTGGCCCGCACCTTCTCGACCGTGGAGGAGTTTATCCGCGTCGGCAAGGAGACAGCAGCGCATGCCGACGATCCGCATGCCGTCTTCCCGTCGATCGACGGTATCGGGGGAACGGTGATCGAGGCGCTGATCGATTTCTTCGGTAACGAGCAGAACGACGACGTGCTTGATGCACTGCTCAAGCAAGTGCATCCAAAGCCTTACCTCCTCGAGATTTCAGCGGACAACCAAGTGGCGGGCAAGACGGTGGTCTTCACCGGATCGCTCGAAAAGATGACGCGGTCGGAGGCCAAGGCGATGGCCGAGCGGATGGGGGCGAAGGTTGCCGGCTCTGTCTCGGCAAAGACGGACATCGTCGTGGCCGGACCGGGGGCCGGCTCGAAGCTCAAGGAGGCCGAGAAGCACGGCGTCCTTGTTTTGGACGAAAATCAGTGGTTGGAGCTGATCGCGAAGTAGCCGGGGGGCGCTTTGGAGGGTTTCCATGTTGAAGCGCCTTTTGGCCGTGGCCCTGGTCGCCACTGCCGCGCCGCTCCCGGTCTATGCCGGTGCGGGCATCGATATCCTGCGTGATGGCCTCTACGCCGATGAGATCGCCTCGACCGCCGAGAAGCTGAAGCCGCTGGCCGATGCCGGTGAGCAGGATGCAAAATTCGGTCTCGGCCTCGTCACCTTCGTCGCTGCCATCGAGGGCCTGTCGCAGGCGCTCTATCGATACGGCGTCGCGGCGCCTGATGGCGGACCGCTGGCAGCCGGCGTGCTCGGCGCGCCGATCCCGGTGCCGCCCGTACCCGCCAATCCCACTCCCGAGCCGCTTACCTACGACCTCTTCCGGACCGAACTCGACACGTTCGTGAAGACGCTCGATGAGGCGGCCGAAGTGCTGGAGGCGGCGGGCGAAAGCGGCGACTACGTGGCGAGGATCGACGTCCTAAAGATCCGCGTCGACGTGAATGGTGACGGCAAGGCCGAAGAGCAAGAGACGGTCGGCAACGTCATCGCGTCCATTTTCGGAGTGAGCGCGGCCGAGCTCAGTGCACCCGCCGCCGGCGGCGATCGTACGCAGTCCGGAGCGACCCACGCAGCGCCAGCTCCGGAGCCCAGCAGTGAGATCGGCTTCGATCGCGCCGACGCCATCTGGCTGGCCGGCTATTCCAACGTCCTTGCCGCGCAGGCGGATTTCCTCCTGGCGCATGATTTCTCGGAGATGTTCAACGCCGCTTTCCACCGCATCTTCCCGCGGGCCGGGCTGCCGATGCAGGCGTTCTCGCGCGGTGGCACGCTGGCACTCGATCCGGAATCCGACAGCGCCATTGCCGACATCGTGGCGCTGATCCACACCATCAACTGGCCCGTCGTCGAGCCGGAGCGCATGCTTCGCGTGCTCGCTCGCGGCAAGGCCGTCACGGCACTGTCGCGCAAGAACTGGGACGCCATCCTCGCGGAGACGGACGACGAGCGCGAGCTGGTGCCCAGTCCGCGCCAGACGCCAATCGTGCCCGACGGCGCGGTGACCGAGGAGATGGTGGCGGCATGGCGCGGGACGCTCGACACGCTGGACCAGATTCTCGATGGCGAACTGCTGATCCCGCACTGGCGGTTCAAGCAGGGTTTTGACCTCAAGACCTATTTCGAGACCGCGGAACGCACCGACTTCGTCATGATCCTCACCGGCTATGGTGCACTGCCTTTCCTCAAGGACGGCCCCGTTGCGACGCCCGAAACCTTTGCGGAGGCCAATCGCATCTTCGGCGACAACCTCCTCGGCTATGCCTTCTGGTTCAATTGAGCTCTTCCATGCGCATCCTCATCGCAGTTTTCGCCTTCTTCGCAATTTGCCTGCCGGCCGCCGCCTTCGACGATCCGAAGGAACTGGTCGAGGCGTTCTACACCCCCTACCTCGAGACGGACTTCGACACCTTCCTCGAGTTGAAGAAAGACGAAGATTCCTTCTTCTCCGAAGGTCTTCTTGCCCTCTACGAGCAGGATCGGGCCGATGCCGAGCGGCTGGGCGGTATCGCCCGGATGGACTTCGATCCCTGGATCAATGGCCAGGATTTCGATCTCACCGACCTTGTCGTCGGCGATGGCGAACGCACCGGTGACGCCGCGGCCACGGTGCCGGTCAGTTTCAGAAATTCGGGCAGCCAGAACAACGTCCTGGTCTACGTCGTCCAGGAGGCGAACGGCTGGAAGATCGACGACGTGGAGAACGTCGATCCGGAATACTCCTATAGGCTTCGAGCCATCCTCGAGGCACCACTCGAGGAATAGCCATGCTCAAGGCCCAGCCCTAGCGCCGCCGTGTCCTCGCGGCTAGAACGGGCGTCGATTTCAGGAGTTTTGCCTTGACCATCGACGCCCCGGTCTTTCCAGCTGTTCCGCGGGAGGCCATTCGCGATCTTTCCGCCTCGCTGATCCGCGAGGTGGCAAATGCCGGCATGGGCCGCACCGATATTCTGCCGTTCTGGTTCGGCGAGTCCGATCAGCCGACCCCGGGCTTCATCCGGGCCGCGGCGGTCGCCTCGCTGGAGGCCGGCGAGACCTTCTATTCCCAGAATCTTGGCCGGCCGTACCTGCGCGAGGCCCTCTCGGGGTACCTCTCCCACCTCCATGGCAGAACCATCGTGCCGGAGCGCGTCGCTGCCATCGGGTCGGGTGTTTCCGGCCTGATGCTGGCGATGCAGACGGTGGTGGCACCAGGCGATCGCGTGGTTGCGGTGACGCCGCTCTGGCCCAACATCGTCGAGATTCCGCGCATTCTGGGCGCGAGCGTCACCCGGGTTCCGCTCAGCGTGGCCAACGGCCGCTGGTCGCTCGATGTCGACCGGCTGCTGGCGGCGCTGACGCCGGATACGCGCCTCTGCGTCATCAACTCGCCCAACAATCCCACCGGCTGGACCATCGAGCCGGAGGGGCTGGATGCCGTGCTTGCGCATTGCCGGCGGCACGGCATCTGGATCCTCGCCGACGACGTCTATGAGCGGCTGGTGCACGATCCGGCGCTGCGCTCGGCACCGTCGTTCCTCGCGAAAGCCGCGCCGGAGGACCGGCTGATCTCGGTCAACAGCTTCTCCAAAGCCTGGAGCATGACCGGCTGGCGCATCGGCTGGATCGCTGCACCGGACGCCGTGATCACCGACCTCACCAAGGTCATCGAATACAATACCTCCTGCATCCTCGAGCCGATCCAGCGCGCCGCGACCGTCGCGCTGCAGCAGGGCGAGGCGGAGGTTGCGCGCCTGCGCGCACACCTGCGCCAGACCCGACAGGTGCTCGCTGCGGGCCTGCAGGCGCTGCCGGGCACGGTCGTACCGGATGCGGGCGGGGCGATGTACGTG